>CAZOSH010000077.1:0-6239 GCA_964582395.1 uncultured Oscillospiraceae bacterium
TGCTCTCGGTTGGGCGACCTATAACGGCGACCATATGAGCGCATACGGCGTTAATGCCGATATTCCCAAGACCTTTATCCGCCATATGGTTGAATATTGCGCCAAGACAAGCGAAAATCCCGCTCTGGCAGAAGTTCTCCGTGACATTGCCGCCACTCCTGTCAGTCCCGAGCTGCTGCCTATTTCGGGAAATGAAAGCGACCAAAAGACCGAGGATATAGTAGGACCCTATGAGCTGCACGATTTCTTTATCTGGAATATTGCCCGTTGTGGCTTTACCCCCGAAAAGGTCAAATATTTGGCTGAAAACGCCTTTGCAGGTGAGTATGACAGCGCAACCATAGAAAAATGGCTGAAAATATTCTGCCGCCGCTTTATCACTCAGCAATTCAAGCGCTCCTGCTCCCCCGATGCTCCTGCAGTGTTTGATTTTTCACTGTCGCCGAGAGCGGGATATAACTTCCCCTCCGACGCAAGCCCCGAGATATGGAGATAACTCATTAACATATGAAGAAGATTGCGCAAAAGTCGCGCAATCTTTTTTATTTTCTCCTCTAATCCCTTTAAATCATTTGCTTCTCCGTCTTGACCGCGGGGCATAATAGTGTTAAAATAATCGTGTATGAGTGTATACAAATAAATTATTATATTGGCAGGTGTAAGAATGGAAAAAAACAAGCAGCTCCGCGTATTTGCGGAGGAAATCAGAGTTGAAACTCTCTATGAGCTGGCACACCTCGGCTTCGGCCATATCGGTGGCGCTATGTCTATCGTCGAGCTTCTCGCCGTTCTTTATGGTGGCGAAATGAAGATCAACCCCGCTGATCCTCAGTGGGAGGACCGCGACCGTTTGGTAGTTTCCAAGGGTCACGCAGGTCCTGCAGTTTATGCAACATTGGCTCTTAAGGGCTATTTCCCCAAGGAAATGCTCCTCACCCTCAATCAGGGCGGCACCAATCTTCCCTCTCACTGTGACCGCACCAAGACCCCCGGTATCGATATGACCACCGGTTCTCTCGGTCAGGGTATGTCCACCGCTATCGGCGTTGCTCTGGGCAATCAGCTGAAGAAGAGCGATGCATACACATACCTCATTTTGGGCGACGGTGAATGCAATGAAGGTCAGGTTTGGGAGGGTGCAATGTTTGCTCCTCATTTCAAGCTGGATCATCTCATCGCTTTTGTCGACCTGAACAAGCAGCAGCTTGACGGCGCTTGCGACGATGTTATGTATATGGGCGATATGGTTGACAAGTGGACCTCCTTTGGTTGGCACACAGTTAAGATCAACGGCCACGATATCGACGCTATCGTTGAAGCTATTGCAAACGCAAAGGCTCAGAGCGGCAAGCCCTCTATGATCATCCTTGATACCATCAAGGGTAACGGCTGCGAGCTGGCAGAGAATACCTTCCCCTGCCATCACGTAAACTTCAAGCCCGAGCAGATCGCTCCCAGCATTGAGAAGGCTGAAGCAGCACTTGAAGCTGCACGCAAGGCATAAGGAGGGTTTTAAGATGTATAAGGTAAAAAATACTTTTGAAAAAGAAACTGTAGAAATGCGCAAGGCTTATACAGAGACCCTGTTAGAGCTTGCCGAAAAGAACGATAAGATCTGCGTTCTGGATGCTGACCTGGTTGGCTCCAGCGGTGTAAAGCCCTTCTTTAAGGCTTATCCCGAAAGAAGCTTTGACTGCGGTATTCAGGAAAGCAATATGATCGGTGTTGCAGCAGGTATGTCCTCTGTCGGCTTTGTTCCTTTCGTTCATTCCTTTGGTCCTTTCGCTTCCCGCAGAGTTGCAGACCAGATCTTCCTGTCCTGCGCTTATGCAAAGCTGAATGTTAAGATCTTAGGCTCCGACCCCGGCGTTACCGCAGCTTATAACGGCGGTACTCATATGCCCTTTGAAGATATGGGCATTCTCAACAGCATTCCCGGTATGACTCTTATCGAGCCCACCGATACAGTACAGCTGAAGAGCATCATCAAGACTATTGCTGATGAATACGGCGTTCACTATCTGCGTATGGGCAGAAAGCTGGCTTGCGACGTATTCGAAGAAGGCAGTGAGTTTGAGATCGGCAAGGCAGCAGTTCTCCGCGAGGGTACCGATGTTTGCTTGGTCGGCTCTGGAATTATGGTCGAGGTCTGCCTTAAGGCTGCTGAGGAGCTTGCTAAGGAAGGCATTTCCGCTGCAGTTCTCAACACCTTCACCTGGAAGCCTATGGACGAGGAAGCACTTGTTAAGTATTCCAAACAGTGCGGCACTTTTGTAACCGCTGAAAACCACAACGTAGTCGGCGGTCTGGGCAGCATCGTTGCTTCCGCTCTTGCAAAGAATGCTCCCGCTCCCGTTGAGATGGTCGGTATCTATGATACCTTCGGCGAGGTCGGCACAGAAGCATTCCTCCGTGAGCGCTTTAACCTGACTCCCGCTGCAGTTGTTGAAGCTGCAAAGCGCGCAATCGCAAGAAAGTAAGAATAGAGATATAAAAAACAGACACCCGAGTGGGTGTCTGTTTTTTTAGTTAAGAGAGAAGAGAGAAAAGATAAGAGAATAGGTGTCGGCAAAGCTCACTACGCTCGCAATGAAATATTTTGACTTGGTCAAAATATGAAATCCACCGATGGTGGATGAAAGGAGCATTCTGCGGATGAAATATTTGCTCTGCAAATATGAAGAAACTCCCTCAGTCAGCTTTGCTGACAGCTCCCTCTGTGAGGGAGCCTTTACCGCGACGTGACCGAGCCGCAGCAAGAAAATAATAGCCCTGCTGGCAGTACTTTTTGTACGGCAATAGGGCTATTATGCAGTATTCAGATTACGATAAAGTTTCGTCTCACTATCGTAAAGTTGATGGATTTCGTGTCAAGGCGAGTAACAGTAGCAATGACAGTACTTTTTGTACGGCATTGCGGATGTTACGACGTATTTGGCGCGAAAGGCGCAATTTTACTCTTCCTCAGTTTCAGTCACACTCCTAAGTCCTACTACCGAGTCTACGGGGAGAGAAAATACCATTGCCTTGGTATCGGTGTGGGCGCCTGCTTTGTCCATAATGGCCTTCATTATGGTGTCGCGGTCGGACTTTTTGCTTACTATATAGATAAGCTCTTTTTCGGAGGCAACGGTGACACCGAAGAAGGTATTCTTTATGCTGTCATTGGCTGTTCCCTTTGCGTGCATAACTGTGCCGCCACGAGCGCCTGCTAAGCGAGCAGCATCCATAACGGTGTCTGTTCCGCCGCTTTCAGCAATTACAACTATCAGAGAATATTCCATTCCGTTCACGTCTTTCACCTCTCCTTTTTCTAAGTCCTGACCCTTAGTAAGTGATTCAAGGGTGGTTTTTCCTCCCACGCTTTCCATGGGAATAGTCATAGCGATGCCGCTGCCGGGGATGTCGATGTTCATCTTGGTGATAAGCTCGCGGCTCACCTTTTTGACGGTATCGGACGGTCCGAAGGTGGTAATGAGAAGTTTCTCGGTCTTTTCGATACCTAAATAATCAAGAGTCTTTTGCTGTGCAGTTCCATTACACAGCGAAGCGAAGGCGGTCTTCATTCCGTTCTTTCTGTAGAAGGAAATAAACTGCTCGCCCAATTCGCGTCTGACGATGGTCAGCATACAGTATAGGTTACGCATATTCTCCCTCCCTTAAAACTCGATGATCTCTTCAGTCTGTTCGGTTGCTTCAGGTACTTTACGTGCCTTGAACTTGGATACGCAGCCAAGTATCTGAATTGCTATAAGAGGTGTCATTGCAACCATTGCAACAACACCGAAAGCATCGGTGAGAATATTTCCGCCCATTGCCATGCAAGTTCCGATTGCCAAGGGAAGCAGGAAGGTTGCGGTCATAGGACCTGATGCAACACCGCCCGAGTCAAAGGCGATGGCGGTGAAAATGGGGGGCGAAACAAAGGTCAGTGCCAAGGCTATTACATAGCCGGGAATCAGCAGATACATAAGGGGGATATCATAGATGATACGCATCAGCGAAAGTCCTACCGAAAGTGATACGCCAAGACTCAGACTGAGTCTCATTGCTTTTTCTGGAATTGCGCCTGAGGATATCTCAAACACCTGCTTATTGAGCACGTGTACTGCAGGCTCTGCAGCGACGATGAAGTAGCCGATGACCATTCCGATGGGAATGATTATCCAGTTATAGGACAGACTTGCCAACTCCTGACCAAGCAGGTTGCCGATGGGCATAAAGCCCACATTTACGCCTGTTAAGAATACGACCAAGCCGAGATATGTATAAAGCACACCGACGGTGATCTTTATGAGCTGTGTTTTGTTAAGCTTGATAGAGAAGATCTGGAAGATATAGAAGAATATTACAATAGGCGCAAGAGCTATGGCAACCTCCTTGAAATATTCGGGGAATGCGTGGCCGAAATAGCCCCACAGTTCTTTGGAATCGACGGCATTGTTGATTACCGCGTGAACATAATCGGAGGAATCGGGCTTGTATATCATTCCTAGAATGAGTACCGCCAAAATAGGTCCCACAGAGCAGAGAGCGATAAGTCCGAAGGAGTCGTTTTCGGCGTTCTTGTCGCTACGGGATGAGGCAACACCGACACCCAACGCCATAATAAAGGGTACTGTCATCGGTCCTGTGGTAACGCCGCCGGAGTCAAAGGCTACTGCAAGGAAGGAATCGGGTACAAAAAAGGATACACCGAATACTACTACATAGAGACCTAAAAGCAGCCACGAAAGCTTTATCTTAAAAAGTATACGCAACATTGCCACCACCAGGAAGATTCCCACGCCGATGGCAACCGCCATAATAAGCACCATATTGGGCACTCCGCTTACCTGCTCGGCAAGTACGTGCAGGTCGGGCTCGGAGATGGTTACCAGCACACCCATTACAAAGCTGACAAGGATAACTACCCACAGCTTGCGGGACTTGGTGATACCCGCACCCACGTGCTGCCCGATAGGAGTCATTGCCATATCTGCGCCAAGGGTGAAAAGGCTCATACCCGCAATAAGCATTACCGCCCCGAGCACAAAAGCCATCATTATTCCGTTGGGCACGGGTGCTATTGTAAAGCACAGCATAAAGATTATAAGTGTTACGGGCAAAACCGAGGAAAGCGATTCCTTAAGTTTTTCCATAAGTATTGTTCTGTTGCCCAAACCGTTTTCCTCCTCTCTGCAAATAAATTGCAGTGTTTTATTTTAGTTCGCACAGAAAAAATGACCAAGGGTCATCCATATTTATATAGTACCATAACTTTGACCTTCTTGTCCACTATTCACGGTGAAAACTTTTCGTAAATATACTGTAAAGAATGGAGGTCTGTTATGGAATGGTTTTTAACGCTTGATCCCGCGTTTCAAGGGCTGCTTGCCACCCTTTTCACATATTTTGTGACGGCACTTGGTGCCTCATTGGTTTTCTTTTTCAAGGATGTTAAAAAAGCTCCCCTGCATCTGATGATGGGCTTTGCGGCAGGTGTAATGATTGCCGCTTCCTTTTGGTCGTTGCTTTCCCCTGCCATCGAACTTTCGGCAAACTTGGGGCATAATGCCTGGCTGACCGCCGCGATGGGTTTTTGCAGTGGCGGACTGTTTATAATTATATCAGATATCTTTTTGTCAAAAATGTCGATTCTCAGCAGCAAGGGCAAGGGCTATAAGCGCTCATTGATGCTTGTTGGTGCGGTGACTCTTCACAATATTCCCGAAGGCTTGGCAGTCGGTGTGGCATTCGGCAGCGCCGCATTAGGGTTGGAAGGCGCGACGGTAGTCTCGGCAATGCTTCTTGCCTTTGGAATCGGAGTACAAAACTTCCCCGAAGGTCTCTGTGCCGCCCTGCCCGTCAGGCAAATGGGGGCAGGCAGAATGAAAAGCTTTCTCATCGGGCAATGCTCAGGTGCAGTCGAGCCCATTGCAGGGGTAATAGGGGTACTTGCCGCAATGAGCGTCCAGGCGATCTTGCCTTTTGCTCTGACTTTTTCGGCGGGAGCAATGATCGCGGTGGTCTGCTCGGAGCTGATTCCCGAGTCCTTTTCGGAGAATAAGACCATTGCTTCCCTCGGCGTAATGCTTGGTTTTACCGTAATGATGATTTTAGATGTGGCATTGGGGTAAAAATAAAAAACTTTTTTCAAAAAAGGCTTGATTTCCTGCGGCTAATGTGGTATTATAACCCTTGCATCCGGGTGTGGCGCAGCTTGGTAGCGCGCTTGACTGGGGGTCAAGAGGCCGCAG
>CAZOSH010000078.1:0-6218 GCA_964582395.1 uncultured Oscillospiraceae bacterium
AGTCGAATGGTTCGCATAAATGAAGAAGTTATGCGTAATCTTGCTACCCTTATCCGCCAGGTCAAAGATCCCCGCATCGCAAATGCTATGGTCAGCGTTATTCGTTGTGATGTGACCAATGACTTGCGCTGGTGCAAGGTGTATGTAAGTGTATTGGGTCAGTTTGACCATAAAGAAATTATGAAGGGCCTTAAATCGGCATCGGGATTTTTGCGCCGCGAATTGGCTCACAGTATGAGCTTGCGCTATACTCCCGAATTGGTTTTCGTTATCGACGATTCCATTGCCTACGGCGCTCATATAGCAGGAATACTCAACAAACTGGATATTCGCAGTGAGGATGAAGATGAACTTGAAGGAGACAGCGAGCTTTCTTAAAGCTCACGACAACTTTATGATCCTTACCCATCGCCGACCTGACGGAGATACCGTCGGCTCGGCGGCGGCGCTGTGCCACGCTCTGCGCAGATTTGGGAAGACCGCTTTTATCTTAAAGGATGAAGGAATAAGCCCCAAGCTTGAACCCTTTACCGAGGGACTTATTGCCCCCGAGGAGTTCAGAGCAGAGACGGTGATAGCGGTGGATATTGCTGACGAAAAGCTCTTTACCCTTGAGGCAGAGAGCTTTTTTGGCGTAGTGGATCTGTGCATAGACCATCATCCCAGCAATGTGTTTTACGCAAAAAACACATTGCTTGACAGTGATGCATCGGCGGCGGGCTTGGTAGTTTATCGGCTTATAAAAGAGCTTGGAATTGCCCTCGACAAGACTATTGCCGAGGCAGTATATCTTGCCGCGTCGACAGATACGGGCTGTTTCAAGTATTCAAACACCACACCCGAATGTCATCGGGTAGCCGCAGAGTGTATGGAGGCGGGCGCAGATTTCCATTATATCAATACACAGTTTTTTGTAGTTAAAACTCCCGCACGCCTTGCTATTGAAAGCGAGATATTCTCCCGCCTTAAAATGTCGGATGACGGGAAGATAGCAATTTCCTATCTTACAAGGGAGTTTATAGATAGCATAAATGCCGATGCCGACGATATGGACAACCTTTCGTCCCTTATGATGCAGATCGAATCTGCCGTTTGCGGCATTTTGCTGACCGAAAACACTACCCGCGGCACATACCGCCTTTCGGTACGCACCCGAGAGGGAGCAAGCGCCTGCGACATCTGCCTGCAATTTGACGGCGGCGGACATCAGCGCGCCGCAGGGGGAGCTGTCAGCGGAAAGCTTAAGGATTGCATAGACAGACTTATGCTTGCCGCTTTTGAGGATATGAAAAAGAATGTATAACGGAATATTGATTTTTGATAAGCCCCAAGACTTTACCTCTCACGATGTTGTGGCAAAGCTGCGCGGCATTTTAAGACAGAAAAAAATCGGACACGCGGGAACTTTAGATCCTATGGCTACCGGTGTCCTTGTAATACTTTTAGGCAATGCCACCCGCGCTTCCGATTATGCTTCTGCGCGTACAAAGGAGTATGTGGCAGGGCTTAAATTGGGAGTTACCACCGACACTCAGGATATTACGGGTAAGGTGCTGACGGAGTGTGAGCACAATGTTACACGGGAGATGCTTGAGCAAAAACTCACCGAGTTTTTGGGCACACAAGCTCAGCTTCCGCCCATGTATTCGGCAGTATCGGTTGGCGGCACAAGGCTTTATAAGCTTGCCCGTCAGGGCGTGGAGATAGAGCGCCAAAGCCGAGATATAGAAATAGAAGAGATCGAGCTGTTGGGAGAGACCGACGGAGTATTTAATCTTCGGATAGTTTGCTCAAAGGGTACATACATCCGCACCCTTTGCCACGATATAGGCGCCGCATTGGGCTGCGGCGGCTGTATGGCATCACTTCGCCGCACCGCAATAGGACCCTTTACAGCGGAGTGTGCCCTTGACTTTGATAAGGTCAAGGTTCTGCACGAGAGTGGCGAGTTTGAACGGGTGCTATACTCAACCGACAGCGCATTTGAAAATATGCCCGCGGTGTACCTCAACGAAAAAGGAATGGCGCGTGCGGTCAACGGCGCGTTTATCAGCCAAAATGAGATCGCTGAGGGCGATATTCCCGCTGTTGACGCGCTTTGCAGAGTTTATGACTCTCAGGGTGAGTTTATTATGTTAGGCCGTGGCGGTGAGCTTGACCGCGGCGGCAATGCGCTGTTTTGTCACAAAACATTTTTTATTCGGGATTGATGATATGAAAGACACAGTAGTCGCCTTGGGCTTTTTTGACGGAGTCCATATAGGCCACGCAAAAATATTACAGACCGCCGCGGCTTTGGCGGCAGAGAAGGGGTGCATTCCTGCGGCCTGCACCTTTGATATTCACCCCCGCGCATTTGTCAGGGGCGTTGCTCCTGCAATGCTCACTACACTTGAGCAGAGATGTGAGCTGATAAAGGAGCAGGGCATTGAGCAGGTGGCGGTGTTGGAGTTCAATGAAAAAATGTCGGCAATGACTCCTTTTGAGTTTGCAACATTGCTGAAAGAAAAATACAATTGCAAATATGCCGTCTGTGGACAAAACTTCCGGTTCGGTTATAAAGCCCAAGGCACACCGGAAAGCCTCGGCGAATACGGTATTATCCCCGTGATCTGCGAGCACGTATCAGAGAACGGCGAGACGGTCTCGTCCACACGCATCCGCAAGCTGCTTACCGATGGAGATGCCGTTTATGCCGCCCGTTTGCTTGGCAGACCTTATACCCTTTGCGGTAAAGTGGTTGACGGCTTTAAATTGGGCAGACGGCTTGGTAGACCCACTATGAATCTCCGTCCCGAAAGTGGACTTCTGATTCCCCATAACGGCGTATACGCTGCAAGGGTACAGATAGAGGGTAAGATCTTTAATGCAATTACAAATATAGGAACAAGACCCACATTTTCCAGTGATGATATAATTTCGGTGGAAAGCCATATAATTAACTTTGACAGGGATATTTACGGCAAGGATGCGTCGGTGCAGCTTATTGAAAAGGTCCGCGACGAGAAGACTTTTTCCGACGGACGTGAATTGCTTGCGCAGATAGACAGAGATATAGAAAAAACCGAGGAGATCCTGAAAAGGGGATGAACTGATGAGCGATTTTTGGGCAGGGGCAGCGATATGGTTTCAGAACTTTAACGCCCGCTATGGAATAGCGGCGCTTATTGGTCTTGGAGTTTTGGTATTTGCCCTTTTTATGTATACCATCATTAAGACGGTCATAGCAGGGCAGAGCAAGGAACGAAAGGTTCAGCTACGGGCAAGAATGGCGGATGAAAAGATACGTCAAAGAGCGGCGGAAAGCCTTGCCGATATGATAAGCTATCAGACTACCCCCGATAACCATGGAGAGCTGAAAAGGCTCACTGCGTACATAAAAAAGCGTTATCCCAAGCTTTTTGCCGAGGCAAAGATAGAAAACAGCGATTGCGGCTTGCTTTTCTGTCTCAGAGCTAAAAAGAGCGATAAAAATCCTTTGCTTTTCTGCGGACATCTTGATGTTGTGCCTGCGGGAGAGGGGTGGAAACATCCTCCTTTCGGCGGCAAGAGCGATGGCGGCAAGATCTATGGCAGAGGCGCTTGTGACTGTAAAGGTCCTGTTACTGCAATGCTTGAAGCCATTGAGAGCTTGCTTTGCGAAGGGGAACTTCCTAAGCGCGATATATGGTTTGCCTTCGGCGGTGATGAAGAGACGGGCGGTGAGCAGGGCGCGGAGGTCTTTGCCGAGATGCTCCAAAAAAAGGGGATCACCTTTGACCTGATCCTGGACGAGGGCGGATATATTGCAAAGAGCCATTCCGACAGCAAGGATTTCCCCATTGCCCTTATAGGCGTGGGCGAAAAGCAGAGCTGCTTCTTTAACCTGAAGGCATCGGGTCAGGGAGGTCACAGCGGAATGCCCCGCGGCAGAACTGCGCTGGGTGCGCTTGCCGAGGCGGTCTGCCGTATCGAGATGATAGGCAATAAGAAAAAGCTTACCCCGATGGCAAAGAGATTTCTGATGCAATCCATGCCTGCGATGAGCTTCAGTAAGAGATATTTGGTTGCAAATATGCCTTTTACCCGTCCATTTGTGAAAAAGGCATTTATAAATGATTTTGAGGTATCATCACTGATGGGAAATACCTTAGTGCCTACACGCGTTCAAGGCAGTGATGCCGATAATATGCTTGTTTCTCAAGCGGAATGTGTGGTCAATGCACAGCTGATGCCCAGTCAGAGCGCTGAAAAGACGTTAGCGTTCCTTAAACGCCTTGTGGCAGATCTGGATATTGAGGTCACAATGAGCGGCGCTACCGAAAAGGTGAAGCTTACAAGCACCGACAGTGAGATGTATAAGACACTTTGCGAGATACTTAAAGAGAGATATCCCGGTATTCCTTGCCTTGAATGGATATCCTCAGGCTGCAGTGATGCCGCCCATTACGGCAATCTCAGCGATCATATTTTGTATTTTTCACCTATAGTTATGGAGAAAAAGACCGCATTTTCTGCCCACGGAGCAGAGGAGCGTATCAGCGAGGAATCTCTCGGCGCCGCAGTGGAGATATATAAAAAACTGATGGTGATATAATGAGCAGAAGAAAAAGAAAAAACCAAGTTGGCATAGTGCCCATATTGCTGCTTGCTTTGGCAATTGCCCTCTTTGGTTATTATTGGATAGACAAGCAAAAAGAGGAAGCCCTTCCCGTCATAACCGCCGACAGTAGCCTTGTTATGCGGGTCATCGACGTGGGACAGGGTGACAGTATCCTCCTTTGCTGTGATAATGAATATATGCTTGTGGACTGCGGTGAAGAGCACGAGGTAGAGGCGGTGCTTGAGCAGCTTGAAGGGGTCGATAGTCTGAAATATCTTGTTGCCACCCATCCTCATACCGACCATATGGGCGGTGTTGTGACCGTTATGAAGACCATTAAGCCTGAGCTTTTCCTGATGCCCGAAAAGGAGCATACCTCCATTGCCTTTAATGAGATGCTTGATACTGTGGAGGAGCTTGAGATAGATGCCGCTTATGCCTATGCAGGTGACAAATACACCTTAGGCAGCGCAAGGATCACCATCGTTTCTCCCGAAGAAGGAAGTAATGAGAGCGACCTTAACAACAGCTCGCTGGTAATGCTTGTGCAGTACGGCGATGTGAGCATTTTGCTGACGGGTGATGCCGAAGCCAAGATGGAAAAGCAATATGTTAAGTGTCTTGACGGCAAGGTAGATATTTATAAGGTTGCCCATCACGGAAGCGATACCAGTAATACAGAGTCGCTTTTGTCGGTCATCAAGCCTACATATGCCGCCATCAGCTGCGGTGAGAATAATAAATACGGACATCCCATCAAGTCGGTTATGGATACCTTGAATAAGTATTGCGAAAGAATTTACCGCACCGATGAGAGCGGAGATATCACCTTTACCGTCAAGGAGGGAAATATAAGTGTTACAACCGAACGGTAAATACACCGTCGACCGCCGCGAGGGAGGCATTTGGGTGCTTGAAGGCGAGGACGGAAGGATATATCATTTTGACTCACTTCCCGAAGGCGTAAAAGAGGGAGACAGAGTTATAAAGAACGGCGAAAAACTTACCCTTGAGCCTGCTTTGCAGAACGAAAGAGCGCAGATAAAGAGCCGAATGGACAGACTGTTCAAAAAGCGGAGGTAATTATGGAAAAGAAAAACTATGCTTTTATAAACCACAAGGATTGCGAGTATTTCCCCTGTCACAAAACAGGCGATCCCGATAATTTTAACTGCTTGTTTTGTTATTGTCCTCTTTATGCCTTGGGAGACGATTGCGGCGGTAACTTTACCTATACCAATGGCTATAAGGATTGCTCAAACTGTATGGTTCCTCATAAGCGTGAAAATTACGACTATGTAAACAAAAAGCTGGGCGAGCTTTTTGAAAAGATGAAAAAACAAGACTGAAAATAAAGCGGCGGCAACCTAATCAGTTGCCGCCGCTGAAATTTTTAATATATTTGAGCAGGAGTTTTTTGTTTAAACATATTTTTCAATGCTTGCAGAACAGATATATGTTAGGAAAACAAAAACAGCAAAGAAAAAGCCGTCGGCATATGGCCAACGGCTTAAATGGTCAAAGCAAGTTGTCAAGCAGGGCGCTGCAACCCTCTAAAATATCGGCATAGGTAACGTCAAAATTGCCATAATACCACGGGTCGGCAACATTGCCGCCGCGGGAGGTGTAGTCAAGC
>CAZOSH010000079.1:0-3593 GCA_964582395.1 uncultured Oscillospiraceae bacterium
CTTTTTTGTGCAGTCTGTTTATTCTGGGGCAATCCAAAGCAACTGTCGGGGTTTTATTTATGGGTTAATTTCAAATATCTTTGTGTCGGTAATGTATTTGTTCTTGAACTCACGGAGCTTGTCCATATGTAGTTGCGTGCAGTGGAGTTTTTGATCTTCTACAGTTTCCCATTCTTCTGAAATAAGGATCTTATTCACATCGTCTACCGAGAAAAAGTACTCATATTGCAGACATCCTTTTTCGGCGCGTATATCTTGTAGAATTCCGCTTTGTATTACTTCACGGACAAATTGTTCGCGGCAATCAGGTTTTGCGATATAGGTAACAAAGAGTTTAAATGTCATAGCATATCCTTTCGCTCAGCAAAGCTGTTCAGCAGCTTATAGAGTAATGAATAGAGTTGTACACTTTCATCGGAGGAGAGCGAGACGCATTTTGCAACGGAATAGGGAATATCCTTTGCATGCTCCTTCAATGTTTCGCCCTCGGGAGTTATCTCGACGATGAGTACTCGTTCGTCTTCCTTGGAGCGGTTTCGGCGAACAAGTCCTTTTGCTTCAAGGCTTTTTAGCACAGGAGTCAATGTTCCTGAATCGAGATACAGTTTTTTGCCCAACTCTTTTACATTGATCTGCTTTTCTGACCATAAAACCATCATAGTGACATATTGAGTATATGTCAATCCAATTTTATCAAGATAGGGTCTGTATCTTTTTATAACCTCTCTGGAAGCAGCATAAAGGGGGAAACATACTTGATTTTCAAGTTTTAATCCATCATACTCTGTGCCGTTCATAGAATCCTCCGATATGTCAGAATTTTATAATCTCTGCTGGCTCGGTAAAAGAGCATATTTGTGCGGTTGCATTTTGGAGATAGTATACCTCAGTATTGCCGTCTCTAGGCTTATACATAGCTTGAAGTGAGGGGTAGGCGTCAAGCATATGCTTTTGCGCTTCAAATGATTCATCGAGAATAGCCTCAGCGGAAAGGCGAATCCATTTTCCATCGTACATTGCCGAAATCTCAATTTTGGGGTTGGCTTTAAGTTGATTCGCAACAGGCTTGATTTTGCCTGTCTGAATATAAAGCTTATTATCAAACAGGTCTATTGTTCCAAAGGGGCGAACACGGGGCTGATTATTCTCTATTGTGGCAAGGTAATAAAAATTTGCCTTCTTTAAAAAATCATATACTCTGTGCATATTGAACTCCTCACTAGCATCAGCCTTTAAGACCTCGGGATTGACGATCCATATCCTCAATGACGATATCAAATATCTCACCCAATGATGAACAATACTCAAGAACTTTCCAAGGGGTGTTAGTGTGAAAATGCACTTTTACAAGAGTGCTGCTTCCTACGGCTAAAAGAGAATCGCCTTCAAAATGCTCAACGAAATAATCAAAAACTGCATCCTCGTCAAGGTTCTCGCCCTCGATGAGCAACTGCGTATCGTATCTGTATTCTGTCATAATAGGTACTCCTTTCAAAGAAAAAAGGTGTATAAGACCCTTGTTAAATTATACCATAATACAGTATAAAAATCCATAGGGAAGAACACCTTTTTGTCTATATTTATTAAAGAATTGTCTTGATTTCTTCTTCTATTTTTTCGGGAGTTGCGGTAGAAGCATACCGTCCTACTACATTTCCCTCGCGATCAATCAGGAACTTTGTGAAGTTCCATTTTATAGCATTTCCCAAAAGTCCGCCTTTTTGCTTTTTAAGATAGGTGTATAAAGGCGCTTCATTTGCTCCGTTCACTTCAATTTTTGCAAACTGCGGAAAAGAAACATTGTAATTCAGTTGGCAAAAGCTGACAATCTCTTCTTCAGAACCCGGAGCTTGGTTTCCAAACTGATTACAAGGAAAATCGAGGATCTCAAAACCTTTGTCATTGTATTTGTTATAAAGTGTCTGCAGTCCTTTATATTGCGGTGTGAAGCCGCATCTCGTAGCTGTGTTTACAATTAGAAGAACCTTGCCTTTGTAGTCGCTGAGACACTTGTCTTCACCTTTTGCTGTTTTAACGGTAAAACTATAAATACTCATACAAAACCTCTGATTATATAATTAGATTGAGCACAATCTAATTATAACTATTTAACAGTTAAAAGTCAATAAAGAAAGCAAGCCTATGGATATAGACTTGCTTGTATTTTGTGTTGTATATTTATAAAAATGCCCTGCAACTTGTACAGGGCATAGAGTTATTCGGTTTTCTGTTCTAAAGTATTTTCCTGATTTCGGTACATAACAAACTTGCTGAACAAGAACTCAGTTACGAAGTTTGTAAGCATTGTAACGGCAAGAATTATATAATCATTTATGCCTGCCTGCTCCGCAACACTTCCAAGCCAGGTTGATAGGGGTGTAAATACTGCATAAAAGCCTAAAAGCTTTGCCATAGCTATGGGCACATTGGCAGCAGATTGGAAGGTATATCTGCGGTTTAATGTAAAGTTCCAGATTATGGACAACAGCAAAGAGATGAGATATGATGGCCAGTAAAAGGGAAGAACAAACTCGTTTAGAATTGCAAAAGATCCGAGCTGAATTATTCCTGCTGATATAGAAAATAGAGTAAACTTCACCGCTTGCCAGATTGAGTTGTTTTCTTTCATATATAAACTCCTCTTCAAATGATGGGTTTATTTTACAATAAAATGTCGAAAAAAGCAAGAACGGGGTAAAATTGAGTCAGTTGCTTACAATCTCAAGAATCTGCTCAGCGGTTGTCTTTTCTGTAATATTCCAACGGCTGAGGGCGTAGAGGGTTTGGGGAAGACCTTGAAGAATTGTATTACGGGTATCTGTGCTTGTGGTGAGAGTTACAGGGATACCTGCTTTGTGAATTATCTTTTCGGAAAGCTCATTATACTGTCCGCCGGGATAAGCAAGCGCATAAAAGCTTTTACCGAAATTATTATCCCAAAGGCATGCATAGGTTTCAATATCATTGAGCAAAGCAGAGGTGTATTCTTCCTCGGTTTCCCCGTCGAATGGAAGAATATTACCGCGCGACGGCTGTTTGCTTTCATAGGGCGCCCATTGATGCATATCAAAGGTGTGTGATTCAATTTGTATGGTATTACCGGACAGCATTTCTGCAGCTTGATTTAGGTCGAAATGAGGGATTATTGAATGGTCTGTATCTTTATAAGTGGATTTTCCTATTGAGGAGCCGATAGCAAAAACCGTGGCTTGCATATCGTACTTCTCAAGAATGGGTTTTGCAACCTCATAATTGCTTGTATAACCATCATCAAAGGTTAGAATAACGGGCTTTTCGGGCAATGCTTTTCCATTATAGACATATTCTACAAGGTCGCTGAAATCAATGGTTGAGTAGCCTGCCTCATAAAGCGTTTTAAGATGCATTTCAAGGGTATTCGGTGTAACGACCATATAGTTTGTGGCTTCCTCATCAAAATGATGGTACATTAAAATCGGAAGATCTATATCGGAGATGGCAGACTTTTTGGACAGTAAGTCATCCATATATGAATTGAAGGTAGCGCTTGTTATAAAAGTTCCAAAGTCAGAGGCTCTGTAGTTCTCCGAATCATCAAATATTTCGGCAAGCAT
>CAZOSH010000079.1:3603-6091 GCA_964582395.1 uncultured Oscillospiraceae bacterium
TGACATCAGTGCGGAAATGGTTTTTGTCATAAAAGTATCGGGAGTCATAGGAGAGGGATGTGTTGGAAAAGTCCCAATAGTTGACCACATCTGACAGTTCTTTTTTAAAGACGGTAAGTTGGTCGCTATCGTATAAAGACCACTGCTTGTGATAGACAGGAGACAGTATAACGGTAAGCTTTGTGTCGTTGCGGTCGCATAGCTCTTTGATCCTCTTCACGCAATCGACCGTGCTGATGATAGATGGCAGGTTTGCGGTTGTTCCAACAACTCTAAACTCTTGGTTGTATTTTTCTTCGTAGGCAGAGAGAGAACCTATCTTTTCATCATCTCGTGCAGAATAGTCTATTCCGCCCGTTTCCGGGATCACAGAACTGTACTCAGTTATATCGGAAGATATAGAAGCAGCAGACTGCTTTGCTAAGGCATACCTCGGATGCTCGAAGGCATAACGCACAAAGAAACGAGCGGGTGATGATTTGCTGTATAATGCATCTGCGTGGGTTATAAGTGCGTTTTCCGCCTTGTTATAAGCTGCAGGCTCAAAGGTGTCGAGGTTCAATACTATGTTATCAGCGTTAAAATGTTCAACGGCAATTGCGGCAAGCGCATAGTATTCAACAGCGTTAGAGTCCTGAATGTAAAGGTTGTAGAAGGCTGCATCAAAGTAGTTGTTGAGAGCATCTATATCGTATGCTCCTGCTGCAGAAGAGCCTATTATATAGGAATCATATTCGGTATGATGCTTGTCAAGATATGCAAGCTTTGCAAGAATAAAATCGTCAATGTTTTCATAACTGTACCAGTCAAGAGAGGGGATACCGAATATACCGAAGGGGTCAACAGAAATATTGAAAATAGCTACGCCGATAGATACGGAAAGAATCAATATCAAAAGAACAATAACGAAAGCTTTTTTCAAAACAAGCACCACCCTTCGGTTATCATAACATACTTAAATTATACGCAAGAAATAAAAGAGTGTCAACGCAATTATTATTTTGCGGAGATATTGGAGTTTAATCCCTAAGTTACCATTTTAATAAAACTGACCATATCAAATAGTGATAAACTGACTATTTGAATGTGGTCAGTTTTGATTATAATCAAGATTGTTATTGATAAAAACCCAAAAGGAGTGGCGTTATGGATTACAAAAAGATTTTAACTATACAGGATATATCCTGCGTAGGTCAGTGCTCGCTTACCGTTGCATTGCCTATTCTTTCGGCTTGCGGATTGGAGACCTGTGTTCTGCCTTCTGCAGTTTTGTCAACACATACAGCGGGATTTAAGGGATATACCTTCCGTGACCTTACCGATGATATGCCCGCAATCAAGGACCATTGGAAAAAGGAAGGCATCTTCTTCGATGCTATTTATACGGGTTATTTGGGAAGCACAAAGCAGATAGAGTATGTATGTGATATCTTTGATGAGTGCGGCAAGAGTACAACATTGAAGATCGTTGACCCTGCTATGGCAGATAACGGAAAGCTCTATCCCGGATTTGATGCGGCATTTGTTGAGCAAATGAAAGTGCTTTGCAAAAAAGCGGATTATGTAGTGCCCAATATTACCGAAGCGGCATTTTTGACCGATATGGAATATCGCACCGAATATGACAGAGCATACATTGATGAGATCATCAGTAAACTCATCAAGCTGGGCTGCAAGAATGTTGTTCTTACGGGTGTATCCTACACTGCAGGGAAAACAGGTGTTGTTGTTTTTGAAAAGGGCGAGTATGCCTATTATGAGCACGAACTGTTACCCAACAGCTGTCACGGAACAGGGGATATTTATGCCTCAGCCTTTGCGGGTGCAATCACAAGAGGAAAGACTGCATATGAGTCTGCGGCTATTGCGGCAGAATATACTATGGAGTGCATAAAAGCAACTGCAAAAATTGAAAATCATTGGTATGGTGCAGCCTTTGAGCCTGTTATGTATAAGCTTATCGAGCTTATTAATAAATAAGTAAAAGACTACCCGAAAGGGTAGTTTTTGCATTTATCAGAAAAATATCAAATTATGTCAATAACATTTTTTAGTATTGTGACCTAAAAAAATATAGACAAATGGGTAAAATAGAGTATAATAAAAATGTAAAATAGCAAAACAGTTATATCAGGAGAGTGATTGAAAATGAAATTAATTATTAAGAACGATTATGAAGAAATGAGCACTTGGGCTGCAGAGCACATTGCAAATGCAATTAACAATCATAAGGAGAATAGACCCTTTGTACTTGGTCTGCCCACCGGTTCTTCTCCTATCGGTACCTATAAAAAGCTGATTGAGATGAATAAGGCGGGCAAGGTAACTTTTAAGAATGTTGTAACATTCAATATGGATGAGTATGTAGGACTGCCCAGAGAGCACGATCAGAGCTACTGGTACTTTATGCACGATAATTTCTTTAATCATATTGATATTCCTGCTGAAAATATCAATATTCTCAATGGAATGGCCGATGATCTTGAAG
>CAZOSH010000080.1:0-6065 GCA_964582395.1 uncultured Oscillospiraceae bacterium
CCTACACGGGAAAAAATGATCTTTACGGTGGTATCCTTGGTGATTATCATCAGCTGATAATAGCTGAGAGCGATAAACTGCAGATCGGCATAGCCCTTGGGGTCGTCTTTTTCATAGCCGTATATTCCCTGAATAGCCCACTTTTTCAGCTCGGTGTCGCGGGCAGGGATCTTTTCAAAAACATCGGTGATATGGTCGCCGATCTTTATGTCTCGGAAAATGCTTGCGGAGGTGGCTTCCTCACCAACATTGATGTAATTGAGGAAGGCCGTGCCGGCGGTCTGATCAAAGCTGTAGAGTATGCCGTCAACGGTAAAGCTGAAATAACTGTCGGTGGGCTTTGCGCCGGTGTAGCCGGTAATGGATGCTACCGTCTCGAAGGTCATTCCCGTCTTGATTCCGTTGTGCAGAACAACTTCATCAGCGGTCACGCGGGTATCATAAGCGGTGGAGCGCACTACCTCGGCAGGCTTTTCGGGCTGTACGG
This sequence comes from uncultured Oscillospiraceae bacterium, assembly GCA_964582395.1. Taxonomy (GTDB): domain Bacteria; phylum Bacillota; class Clostridia; order Oscillospirales; family Butyricicoccaceae; genus RGIG3513. Next base: position 488 of record CAZOSH010000080.1, read on the forward strand.
GAGTGGTGGGGGTACTTGGTGTGTCGGGGTTTGCGGGGTCATCGGGCTCGGTGGGAGCATCAGGATCTACGGGTACATAAGGTCCGTCGGGAGTGTCGGGCGCCACGGGCATATTACTGTCGTCATCCTTGGGTGTGTCGGGGGCATCTGCCTTTTTATTCTCCTTCTTTGCGCAAGCCGCAAAGGAAAGCATAAGGCAAGCACAAAGCAACAGTGCCAAAAGTCGTGTCGTTTTCTTCATATCCGTCATCCTTTCGTTTTATGTTAAGCTTTTATTCTTCTGATTCTATTGTAAAAAACTTTTTCTCAAAAAACAACAACAAAAGAGTAACAAAATAGGATTTTTCTAATTATTTTTTGCAAAAAATTTAATTTTTAAGAATATTGGCGAAATGAGTAACGATAGACCCCACCACATACAAGCAAAATGAGCAAACACAAGACTGTGTTTGCTCATTTTTAACAATATTTTAAGTATCCCGCAGGGATTTGTTTTATTTTTCATTCCCCTTCGGGGAGCTTGCACACATCTACCCAGCTTGCACCTGATAATTCGGCAAGCTCATCGGGAGTCAGCTTGATTGCCGAATTGGATGAGCCGCAGGCAGGATATACATACTCAAAGCGACGGAGTGACTCATCGCAATACACCTTTACTCCCTCGGGCAGGGCAAAGGGACAAACTCCTCCCACCGCGTGACCTGTGTGAGCAAGGGCATCCTCGTGGGAAAGCATACGAGCCTTAAACTCAAAGGTCGCTTTGAACTTTTTATTGTCGATTCGGGCATCGCCTGCCGCGACGATAAGCAGACAGCCCTCATTGTTATCGGAAAAAGACAAGGTCTTGGCAATTCGCGCCCCTTCAACTCCCACCGCTTGGGCGGCAAGCTCGACGGTCGCGGAGGAGACCTCAAACTCCATTATTTCATTTTCTCTTCCCTTTTGCGCCAAAAATGCGCGGACTTTCTCTATTGACATAGCAACTTCTCCCCGAAAAAAATCTTTTTTAAATTATATAATGTTTTTTGTGTTATTGCAACACAAGATATTGCGGTCAATTTCGACATAATACAGTAAGTATTGTGTTTTGTTTTGAATTTAGTCAAAAATAACAAAAATATGCCCAAAAATTATACAGAAAGTTTTGAAAAATAGTCTTTACAAGTTTTAAAACAAGTTGTATACTTGTAACTGCACCTCAAAAAAGGGTATTAATTATAGGAAAACGGAGCATAATAATGACCAGTGATTTCTCCAGAACTTTGTCGCTGCTGCGGCGTGAAAAGAAAATAAGCCAGCGCAAAGCAGCCGAAGCTTTGGGGGTATCGCAGGCACTGCTTTCACACTATGAAAACGGTGTGCGTGAGCCCGGTCTTCCCTTCGTTGTTGCCGCCGCGGACTATTATAAGGTCTCCTTAGACTTCCTTTTGGGACGGACTATGCAGCGTGACGGAATGATGATTACCGAGCAGGATATTTCGGATATTTCTCTTGATAAAGACAATGTGCTGAAGGGCAGCGCGGCGGCTATGCTGAACAAAAAGCTGCTGATAAATGCCACCGCCGTTCTTTTCGATGTGGTGGGCAAGGTCAACGATAAAGGACTTACCCGGGATATTTCGGAATATCTCAACACCGCATTCTTCAAGGCATACCGCTATGTAAACGCCTTCGACGGCGAGTCTCTGCCTCAGGTGTTCTCTACCCCCGACAGTTGCTTTGCCGAGCTTTGCGATATAAAAATGAAAAAGTGCGAAAGCCACCTCCGCTCCCGCAACTATAAAAAGGAGCTTGCTCCCAAAATGTCCCCCGAGTTTTTGCAAAAGGAATATCCCAAGCTTTCCCCCGCTTTATTTTCACTCCTCCATTCGGTCTCCGAACAGCTTGAGGACGAAATGAAATAAATCACATAGAAAATCCACCCGTTTTTAGGGTGGATTTTTGCATTATTTGGTGATACTGTCACCTTGCGGTGAATGAAATATTTTACCTTTGGTAAAATATGAAATCTGCCTTCGGCAGATGAAATCCGTGTCCCACGGATGAAATATTGCTCCGCAATATGAAGGTGTCGCTACGCGACGATTATTTAATGGATTGTGACCTAAAGGTCACAATCGGGTAGGGGACGCAGCCCACTGCGTCCCGTCACACAAAACAAACGGGAGGCAGAAGGCTGCCTCCCCTACGGTATTTGTTTTTATCCCTGCTATGCAATCCCATCGTGGAAATTGATGCATTTCTTCGCAAAACGAGCCAACGCGACAAAGGCTAATTAGTATATTCTACAACAAGCAGCGTATTAAAAATCAGATTTCGCGTTGAGACAAATAACACGAGCGCAGACAGTACTTTGTGTACAGCAAGCGAGTGTTATGCAGTATTCAGCGCGAAAGGTGATTTTTTCAAACAGACCGCCTTAATGGCACTAACGCCCTGTGGAACCAAAGCCCCCTGTTCCGCGTTCGGTGTCAGACAAGCTGTCCGCCAATTCATACTCGGCACGCAGATAGGGCACGATGACAAGCTGTGCCATACGCTCACCCGCTTCTATGCTTTGCTCGGTGAGAGAATGATTGTGTATGGCCACCATCAGCTCGCCTCGGTAATCGCTGTCAACGATGCCCACCTTGTTGGCGGGGGCAAGACCTCTTTTCAAGGCAATTCCGCTGCGGGCGCACATAAGTCCTACATATCCTTCGGGAATCTCAGCGGCAAGTCCCGTCTTTGCAAGAACCGTCTCACCGGGCTCAACTGTAAAACCTTCTAATGCGTATATATCCGCCCCTGCCGCACTTGGGCTGCCCAGGGTGGGAAGCTTTGCCCGCTCATCCAGCTTGATTATCTTTATCTTCATATCAGCGTTCCCCCTCGGAAACTACTTTCAGTCCGCAGGCATACATTTCTATGTAGGTTATCTCTCCGTCGGTCTCCTTTGCGATAAAGGAATATCCCAAGCCGAGATATGTAATATTACCCTCGGTGTCAACAGGGCCTTTGAAGGTCAGCGACGGTTTTTTCATATTCTTGGCTTCAAAATAATTCAGCACACCCACGGCTATCCATATGACCAGAATGACTGCAATGATTATCTTTGTTCTGCTTTTCATAAAATACCTCCATATTGCAAAAAGGGAGTAAGCACACGCTTACTCCTTTATTTTACATATAACTTTTGATTTTGTCCAGCACTCCTTTTTCAAGCCGCGATACCTGCGCCTGAGAAATGCCCACCTCCCGGGCAACCTCGATCTGTGTTCTGCCCTCATAGAAGCGAAGTGACATTATCCGTTTTTCCCGGGGTGACAGTTCACCCAATGCCTGACGGATGGAAATTTGCTCTATCCAACTGTCGTCGGTATTTCGCAGATCCCGCACCTGATCCATAACGCAGACCGAATCGCCGCTTTCTTGAAAAACCGGCTCATAGAGCGAAATTGGGTCGGCTATGGCATCAAGAGCAAATACCACCTCCTGCCGCTCCACCCCCATTCTTTTGGCTATTTCCTCCACCGTGGGCTCTCGTTGCAGTTCATTGGTAAGCGCCTCCTTGATCGTCAGGGCGCGATAGGCATTATCCCTCATTGAACGGCTGACACGAAGGGCTCCGCTGTCGCGGAGATACCTTCGTATCTCCCCGATCACCATGGGCACTCCATAGGTTGAAAACCGCACCTTAAGGCTCGGATCAAAATTATTGATTGCCTTAATAAGTCCGATGACCCCCACCTGAAAAAGATCGTCGGGTGATTCTCCTCTGCCTGCAAACCGCTGTACCACCGAAAGCACCAGTTTGAGATTTCCCGTCACCGCCCTCTAACGCCTCTTTATCCCCCGCCTGCGCTTTTTCTATAAGCTCTAAGGTCTCTTCGTTTTTAAGCACCACAAGCTTTGCGGTGTTCACACCGCAGATCTCCACCTTTACTTGCATCTGATCCCACCTTTATAATGATTGCAGTTTATCGAAACGCTTTCTGCGTTTCGACAGCCGATAAAATCGGCTTGCCATTTTTAATGCTTAAAAATGGCACTTCATTCATTGCAATGGTTATAGTAGGATTTTCTTTGAAAATCCCGCACCAAATCAAAGATTTGGTGTGGAAACAGTTGGCATACCAACTGTTTCCACTACCTATAACTTTTATGGGATTATTATTGCCCTGCCTCGTGGTTTTAACACAAAGCAGGGCAAGTAAAGGTTTTAAATTTTTATCAGAAGAAGAACTCCTGCTGCTGTCTTTGCATAATCATAGCATCAAGCTTTTGCAGGTTTTCATCGGACTTTTCGCCCACACATCCTACCATAAGATAGCATCTGTCAAAGGGGTCATAGATAAAATGATGAAGCAGCTTAAAGCCGTGGATCTGTCCCGTCTGCCGCACGTGGGTTCGAGGACCGGTGCAGACGTGAAGCTCTCCGCCGATGGACACGTGCTGCTCGTCGTGATAGCATACGGGCAGGTTGCGGTCGATCATTTCCTGAACCTTTCTTTCAAGCTCGGGCAGATCGATGGCAGGCTCTTTGCCGGGGAATGCCATTATAAAGCCGTGGCGCACATCACCGTGGGTGCATCGGGCAAGATCGCTGCCGGGCATAAAATATTCGCATAGATCTTCTGCCGTATGTGCCATAAGTCGGTAAGGCAGCGACTTGTTTACAGTTTCATATATCTCCTGAGGTTCAGGGCCGAAAAGATTGGGACGGGTAATGAGTATCTCCTCACCCACTCCGATAAGCAGGTCGGCATTGACACCCAGCATATTATACACAAGGTCAAAATGCTCGACTATAACACGCTTGCCGCGGTGGACCGCTTCAAGGATTGCATCGGCAAGAACGCGAAGCTGTGTGAAGCCCATTTCAAAACGGATGTCCAGATGATAGGTATGAGGGGTATAAAAGCCCGTCTCACTGTCCTGATCAAGCAAGGGCAGAGGGCGGATATTTACGCCGTCATCGTCATTGGTCAGCTCAAGGGAGGGAAACATTCCCTTTATCAGCGCGCTCTTTCCGCTTCCCGGCTCACCGATAACACCGATGATCTTATCAAAGGGAGACAGATACTGCTGAGCAAGCTGCATTCCCAGAGTATATATTCTGCTTCTGCCGCGGGGGGCAAAATATGTGCTGTAAAGATGGCTGGAGTGTGTACTGCGCATAAAAACGCCTCCTTCGATGGTGGGGATGAAAACCTCCCGTTGTTACTTATATTATATACCATAAATAAGATTTTTCAAATAGTTTATTGCTCAAACCCGTTGAAATAGCTAATCAAGTGGTATATAATATTGTGTGAAAAATGTCACCGTATGAAAGGAGTCATACAAATGAGCGATATAATCAAGCGAGCATCTGCAGGCACTATGGAGTCCAGCGATGCCTATGTTGAGATCTCTCCCGCCGACAAGGGCTTGGAGGTCTCCTTGGATTCTGTTGTTCAGCAGCAATTCGGTGAAGCCATCGAAAAGGTCGTGCTTGAGGTGCTGACCGATTGCGGCGTGCAGAATGCCAAAGTCAATGTTATAGACAAGGGTGCTCTTGACTGCGTTATCCGCGCAAGAGTCGAGACCGCCGTTA
>CAZOSH010000081.1:0-6057 GCA_964582395.1 uncultured Oscillospiraceae bacterium
AATATGGAATGCCCCTGCATTACCGTCAATGTGGCAAAGGGCTCTGTTGAAAGCGCCCTTGCCGATGCCCGTGAATGTATTCACCTCGCTAGCCTTTTGCAGATTCCCAATGTTTGCCTCGGTATAGAGGTTAAGACAGATGAAGACGAGGCACGTCTTGTAACAATTATCGGTCAGTTACTGCCCACTGCGGTGCAGTCCAACATTATTCTGCTTGTTGAGACCATCGGCATCTATGCCGATACTTCTCGCATCTGCACTATGCTTGACCGCTTTGCTTCCGATAATCTTGCCGCTCTGTGGAATCTGCACGATCCCCATTACTATAACGGCGAGACCCCCAATAAGTCCATTCAGAGCCTGGGCGCTTATGTCCAGCACGTTCGTATCTGCGATTCCGAAAAGGGCGAAAATGGCCCCGTATATTGCCTGATGGGCGAAGGCACACTGCCCATCGACAAGATCTTTGTGGCTTTGTGCTCTATTGACTATAAGGGACATATCTCCCTTTGCCGCGCACCCGAAAATGCAGGAATCACCGATACCGATATTATTCTTCCCCAGTTCACCAATGCCATGGAAAGCTTTGATGACAACAGCCACAGCAGCCGTCATCTTTATGACAACCGCACCGGCACAGGCAAGTTTATATGGCAGAAAGATGTTCTGCTTGATATGACCTTCTCTCAGGTTCTCGATCAGTTGGTTGAGACCTTCCCCAACCAGTACGCTTTCCGTTTTACCACCCTTAACTATACCCGCACCTATGAAGAGTTCCGCGACGATGTTGACAACTTCGCCCGCGCTTTGGTAGCTTTGGGTGTCAAAGCAGGTGATAAGGTTGCTGTATGGAGCACCAACCTGCCCCAGTGGTATATTTCCTTCTGGGCAACGGTCAAGCTGGGCGCCGTTTTGGTAACTATGAACACCGCCTACAAGATCCGTGAGGCTGAGTATCTGCTCCGTCAAGCTGACGTTCATACCCTTATTATGTGCGACAGCTATCGCGACAGTGATTATGTTTCTATTATGAAGGAGCTTTGCCCCGAGTTGCAGTATCAGGATGCTTTCAAGCCCCTGCACTGCAAGCGTCTGCCCTTCCTGCGCCATATCATCACCCTTGAATCCAAGCAGAAGGGTTGCCTGACTTGGCAGGATGCACTGACCTTCTCCGCTCAGGTTCCCAAGGATGAGGTTTATCGTTTGGCCGCAAAGGTACATCCCGACGATGTATGTAATATGCAGTACACCTCGGGCACAACAGGCTTCCCCAAGGGCGTTATGCTGACCCACCGCAATATCGTCAACAACGGTAAGTGCATAGGCGACAGAATGGATCTGTCCACTGCCGACCGTATGATGATTCAGGTACCTATGTTCCATTGCTTCGGAATGGTTCTTGCTATGACCGCCGCAATGACACACAGCGCAATGCTCTCCCCCATTCCCTATTTCTCCCCCAAATCATCTTTGGCTTGCATTAAGCAGGAGCGTATCACCTGCTTCCACGGCGTTCCCACTATGTTCATCGCATTGCTTGAGCATAAGGACTTCAACCCCGATGATTTCGGCTATATGCGTACCGGAATTATGGCAGGCTCACCTTGTCCCATCTCGGTTATGAAGGACGTTGTCGAAAAGATGAATATGAAAGAGATCACCATCGTTTTCGGTCAGACCGAGTCCTCCCCCGGCTGTACTATGAGCTCCACCGACGATCCTCTGGATGTCCGTGTTGCCACAGTCGGCAGACCCCTGCCCGAGATCGAATGTAAGATAGTTGACCCCGAAACCGGTGAAGAATGCCCCGACGGCGTCAACGGTGAGTTTGTAGCCCGCGGCTATAACCTGATGAAGGGCTATTACAAAATGCCCGATGCAACCTCCTCCACCATCGATGCAGAAGGCTGGCTGCACACAGGCGACCTTGCTTGCCGTACTCCCGAGGGTAACTTCCGTATCACCGGCAGACTTAAGGATATGATAATCCGCGGCGGTGAAAACATCTATCCCAAGGAGATCGAAGAGTTCCTTTACACCCATCCCAAAGTCAAGGATGTTCAGGTCATCGGTGTTCCCTCCGCCCAGTTCGGCGAAGAGATCATGGCTTGTCTCGTCCTGAAGCAGGGCGAGACCATGACCGAGCAGGAAGTAAAGGATTATGTCTATAACAATATGGCAAAGCATAAGGTGCCCAGCTATGTTGACTTCGTTGACTCCTTCCCAATGAATGCCGCAGGCAAGATCCTCAAGTACAAAATGCGTGAGGATGCTGTCAAAAAGCTTGGTCTGCAAAAAGACGCCGCAATCGAAACAGCGTAAGTGCATAAAATTACCCCGACGGATTTTCCGTCGGGGCTTTGTTTTATTCAGCTATCTTTTTAAGGCCTGCGGTGTCGAGCTTGTCATATTTGGTAAGTAAGCTGTAAAGCTCGGCTGCGATTTTTTTGACTCCGCCCTTTTCATCACTTTCGATGTTGAGGGGAAGCAGAGGATCGTGGAGCGACAGTCTCAGCAAGAACCAGCCATTGCCGTGATCCTTGTCGAGATTTACGCGAACGCCTTCAAAGTTATCGGGAGCAAGGCTCCAGCCTTCCTGCTTTTCGGCATAGGCGGTCAGCTCGTCGATGACCTGCTGTCCGTAGGGTTTGAAGTCCTCCTGCAGAATATTCATTCTGACCTCGGTACCTTCTGCAGGCTCTTCAAGATCGGCAATGAGGGACTCAAGAGTGTAGCCCTCCTTCTTGCCACGGGCAAGCTCGATAATAAGCTTGGTGACAAGATATGCGCCGTCGTCGAGGAAATAGTTTTCCTTCAGCGCGCCGTGACCGGAGGTCTCGATTGCCAACTGACTGTCCCTGCCCTCGTTATTCAGGCGGATAGATTCATTTATAACATTGCGGTAACCGCGCTTAAAGCGGAGATGCACACCTCCACGGGCGGCAATAAACTTTGCAAGACCTGTGGAAGTGATGGAGTCAGTAACAATGGTAGTACCGGGATGCTCACGAAGCAGAATTGCCGCAAGCATAGCGATTATGCGGTTGCGGTTAAGCTCGCTTCCGTCGGCAAGAACGGCGCCTGCGCGATCAACATCGGTGTCAAAGATGATTCCAAGGTCAGCCTTTGTTTCCTTGACCGCCTCGGTGACGCTTTCCATAGCTTCTTTATTTTCGGGATTGGGGATGTGGTTGGGGAAGCTTCCGTCGGGCTCTAAATAACGGCTGCCCGCGGTGTCAGCACCCAGAACGGCAAGCACCTTTTCGGCATAGAAGCCGCCTGCGCCATTTCCCGCGTCAACTACTACCTTGAAGCCGCAAAGAGGCTTTTCCTCGCCGGTTGCACTGCGTACCTTGTCCACCAAAATAGCGGCATAGGTGTCCATAAACGCGCCCTTTTCGATAGAAGCGGGAGCCGCACCGGTCTGCTCTGTGCCCTCGGCATATTCCAAAATCGCCTTGATATCGCCCTTCTCTAATCCGCCCTGTGCGGTAAAGAACTTAAATCCGTTACGGTTAAAAGGCAAATGACTTGCGGTAATCATAACGGTACCGTCAAAACTATAACCCTCGGTGACAGTCGCCATAAACATAGCGGGGGTGCTTGCCATACCGAAATCGGTGACGGCAATGCCCTGCTGTGCCATTTCTGCGCATATCCAATTGGCAAGACACTCGCCCGAAAGACGGGAATCCCTGCCCACCGCAACACGCAGACCGTCCTTTTTGCCACGCTTTTTGCTCAGCCAAAGAGCAAAGCCGCGGCCTATATTTTTACAAACCTCTTCGGTCAGATTAACGCTCTGACCCTCGATACCCTCCAGCGCAACGCCGCGGATATCGCTTCCGTTTTGAAGCTTTTTGTAATCCACAATAAAAACCTCCCGATAATATTCCTTTTTCCCTCTGCCTGCGCCAAGTACGCTGCAAGCAGTTGTTATATCTGTATTTTATCACAACCCCGAACTGTATACAATATCAAAGAATAAAAAACTCTATAAACTACCCCTCAGTTTTTGCAAGCAAAAACAGCTCCCCTGACAAGGGGAGCCGAGTGTGGTTATGCCGCTACTGCATTTGAATTAATGCGTTCAATTATATCTTTTATTCCCAACCAAACTGAAATATCGGTGAACACTTCAACTATACTGCCCCTATCAGTGAATGGCGGTTCCTGAAGCACCGACATATCTTTCATTACACCATTGCGAACAATATACTCAATAATTTGATTGACAAAATAAATCTGATCTGCATCAAGATTAACATCATTCAAATACTCTGCAAATGCCGCCTTGGCTGCCGCCATATCAAGTCCCACGATCTCACGCACAAACTCCCCAAGAGGTTTTTCACCGTATTCTGCTTCATAATCCTTCTTGCTTCCAATTTCGCTCCACAAAATATTTTCAAGCGCTTTAATATCTTCGGCATTAAGCGGAACATTAGTTTTTAATTTGGCAATAGCCTCTTCATCCTGATGCTGTCGAATATAAAACTCTGCCTTTGCTTTATAATTTTTCAGATCATCGTTTTCGAGTTCCGATTCTTTCCAGTCCACTGACAGGATCTCATCATCAAAGTTCGTAATATACTTCACGCTCATTTTGGGAATATACTTCATTAAATCGCGAAGACTCTCTCGAATGTGCTCGAACTCATTGATTCCCGCATTCTCTAAATAATCAGAATGCAAGATTTTATTAATTAGTTCGGATTTGACCATAATTTCGGGAATATTCGCAACGCTTGCAATTCCGCTGACTTTCTTATAAAGATCGGTACGAGCTCGCGCATACTTCTTTCCCGCAAGATATGCGAGTTCAATGCTGTACATCAAAGCATCGAAACGAACTGCCGACGCCTCATCCTCATCAGGAGTTATCAGAGGGGCAAGTTCTTCTTCCATCAACAGTGTATCTTCATAGGTAAGCGAATTGTAATTGTCGGGATTTGCATATTGCTCAACATAACGCAAATGCTGACGCACTGCAAAGTTCTCTTTGTTTAAATCACGCACCTTGGTCACCATATCATCAACAAGAGATTTACGGAACGCGATCAACTCGGTTGTCTGATATGCAATATCCTGCAGTTTGAAGGCAATCTGTGCCTTTAATTTAAAAATAGCTCCTTGCAAGGCAATTTGATTTGCAGTCGGTCTTCCGTTATTCATGCGGAAGAATTCGAAGTTTCCACAGAAATCAAAGATATAAAACTTTTCTTTATCCTTTCCGTCAATCAGTCCTTCACAGCGACGAGTACCTCGCCCGATCATCTGCCAAAACTTCGCCTTACTCATCACTTTTTTAAAGAACACAAGGTTGAGCACTTCGGGTACATCAATTCCCGTATCAAGCATATCAACAGATATAGCAATCTGCGGCAGTTTCTTAGGATCAGAGAATTCATCAATTGCACTCTGCGCATAGGTCATATAATTATCAATGACCTTGGTATATCCCGGCAGATTGGGATATTCTTTACCGAATATCTCGTGTATCTTTTCAGCATGCTCGTGATTCTTGGCAAAGATAATGGTCTTGCCGAGTTTTTCACCGTAGTCTATACGCAGACCATCCTGCATAAGGATATGAAGCACTTGACGAATCGTATCTTCGTTAAATACCCATTCATTAATAGCAGAGGATGCTATGCTTTCGGGCAATTCACCGTTTTCGTCTTCGAAAGTATCCTCGTAAGCCTCCTTATCTTCATCAGAAAGATCATCATATACAATGCCTTGCTCGATGAATTTTAATTTACTCTCAACCGACATATAATCTACAAGGAAGCCATCTGTAACAGCTTGTCCAAGCTCATAACCATATGTGGGAACACCGTTTTCAAGTTCAAAAATCTCATAGGTATTCTTATCGATCTCATCCTTAGGTGTTGCGGTAAGTCCCACCAAAGGAGCATCAAAATAGTTAAAAATGTCCTTATATTTGTCGTATATAGAACGATGTGCTTCATCAACAATTACAAGATCAAAATGGCCGACAGTAAAGAGCTTTTTCTCATTTTCGTCAAAAGCTGTGTCAATACAGTTCATCAT
>CAZOSH010000082.1:0-5929 GCA_964582395.1 uncultured Oscillospiraceae bacterium
CCCAACGCTTTAAAAGTCTTGTGGACCGTTTCGGCAACGACCCCGCCGCAATGAAGCAGGCAGGCATTGCCTATGCCACCGATCAGATCATCGATCTGTACGCCAACGGAATAACCAATGTCCATGTTTATTCTATGAATAAACCCGACGTGGCGCAAAAGATACAAAGCAATCTGTCCGATATTATAAAAAAATGACGGTATTACGAAAAAACTATCCTTTTCCCCCTCTTCGGGAAAAGGAAATACTGCGTTACGCAGGTTGTCGTGATGCCGATGAAAGCACCCTTGCATTGATGCGCTCCTGCATAGACGAGGCGCAAAAGGTGCTGACCTTTGAGGTATGCTACTGCATTTTGCCCGTAGAAATACGTGGGGATATTTGCGATTTCGGGTGTTTTTCTTTGACCTCTCAGGGGCTGGCGAAAAATCTGAGCAACAGCCGCTCGGCAGTACTTTTTGCCGCCACTGTGGGAACAGGTCTTGACAGGCTTATCGCAAAATACGGGCGCATCTCTCCTTCCCGCGCCCTGATGATGCAGGCAATCGGTGCAGAGCGGATAGAGGCGCTGTGCGATACCTTCTGCAATGACATTTCCGCAGAACTCAACACCTGCCTTGCGCCCCGATTCAGTCCGGGATACGGTGATCTGCCCCTATGGGCTCAAAAGGATATTTTCGCAATTCTTGACCCGAGCAGACAGATCGGTCTCACCCTCAATGACAGTCTGTTGATGTCACCATCCAAATCGGTTACCGCCTTTGCGGGAATGACAAATGAGTGCAATAACACAAATAAATGCAGTATGTGCAACAACATAAACTGCAACTTCAGGAGAGCGTTATGAACTTTCGTGACTTTTTAAAGGACAATATCGTATATCTTGACGGCGGTCTGGGTACCCTTCTGCAAAGCCGCGGGCTCAAACCCGGTGAACTTCCCGAGCGTTGGAATATCTCGCACCCCGAAATAGTTCAGGATATTCATAAGGCATATTTTGATGCGGGTAGTAATGTGGTCTGCGCAAATACTTTCGGCGCAAATTGTCTGAAGTTTGAAGAACCGGAACTGCGGGAGATAATCTTTGCGGCTATCAATAATGTAAAGACCGCCCGCGAAAACAGCACAAATCCTGCGCCCAAGTTTGTGGCTTTCGATTTAGGCCCTTCGGGCAAGCTACTGAAGCCCTTGGGCGACCTTGATTTTGAAGATGCGGTATCGGTCTTTGCCCAATCGGTAAGGCTTGCGGTTGAAGCAGGAGCTGAACTGTTCATCATAGAAACAATGAATGACAGTTATGAAACCAAGGCGGCACTTCTTGCCGTCAAAGAAAACAGCGACCTGCCCGTATTGGTCTCAAATGTTTACGGTGCTGACGGAAAGCTGATGACCGGCGCCTCCCCTGAAGCAATGGTCGCTATGCTGGAAGGAATGGGCGTCGATGCCTTGGGTGCAAACTGTTCATTAGGCCCCAAGCAGCTTCGTCCCGTTGCAGAAAGGCTGCTTGCCTGCGCATCTGTTCCCGTTTTGCTTAAGCCCAATGCAGGTCTGCCCAAGTCGATTGACGGAAAGACCGTCTTTGATGTTACCCCCGACGAGTTTGCCGAAGAATTGGCAAGTCTTGTCAAGAGCGGTCTTCGTATTGCGGGCGGTTGCTGCGGCACAACACCCGAGTATATCTCATTGCTGAATTCAAAGACCCATAACACCAAGCCCGCTCCCGTTACAAAAAAGAATATCACCGCCGTTTCTTCCTACACTCACGCGGTGGTATTTGACAAAGAGCCGATCCTCATCGGTGAGCGTATAAATCCCACGGGCAAAAAGCGCTTTAAACAGGCGCTTATAAATAATGATGTAGACTACATTCTCGGTGAAGGTGTCAATCAGCAGGAAAAGGGCGTGCATATTCTTGATGTCAATGTAGGCCTGCCCGATATAGACGAGGTCTCTATGCTTAAAACCGCCGTCTGTGAATTGCAGGCGGTCATCGACCTACCTTTGCAGATAGACACCGCAAATATTGCCGCTATGGAAGCGGCACTGCGCCGCTACAACGGCAAGGCGTTGATAAATTCGGTCAACGGCAAGGCTGAAAGTATGGCATCTGTCTTCCCCTTGGTCAAGAAATACGGTGGTCTTGTGGTTGCCCTTACCCTTGACGAGGACGGCATCCCCCAAACCGCCGACGGCAGATTTGCCATTGCACAAAAGATACTTAAGACCGCCGAAAGCTACGGCATCCACAAAAAGGACATTATCTTTGATACCCTTGCAATGACCATCAGCGCCGACAGCGGCGCGGCAAGCACAACGCTGACCGCACTCAATCGCATAAAGAAGGAGCTTGGCTGTCATACATCCTTGGGTGTTTCAAATATTTCCTTCGGTCTGCCCTACCGCGACGGAGTAAACAGTACCTTCTTTGCTCTGGCTCTGGAAAACGGACTTTCTGCCGCCATCATGAATCCCTATTCGGCAGATATGATGAAGACCTATTATTCCTTTAAGGCTATTCACGGAATGGACGAAAACTGCGCCGAGTACATTGCGGCAGCATCTACCTTTGCATCCGTCTCCGCGCCCGCCACTGCACCCGCAGTAAAGTCTGCGGAAGAATACAAGTCGGAGCTTCAGCGCGCCATCGTCAAGGGACTTTGCGAAAAGGCAGGCGAGTTGACCCGTCAGCTGCTCAAGTCTACCCCTCCCCTTGAAATAGTACAAAGCGAGGTCATCCCCGCCCTGAACACAGTGGGCGAAGGCTTTGAGAAAAAGACAGTATATCTTCCCCAGTTGCTTATGAGCGCAGAGGCGGCAAAGGCGGCATTTGAATGTATCAAGGCCGCTATGCCTGCAAGCTCAGGCAATGCCAACAAGGGCATTTTTGTCATTGCAACAGTCCACGGAGATATTCACGATATAGGCAAAAACATCGTCAAACTGCTGCTTGAAAACTACGGTTTCAATGTTATAGATCTTGGCAAGGATGTTCCCGCCGAAGCAATTGCAGAAGCGGTAATCTCACGCAACGCACCTATGGCAGGTCTCAGTGCGCTGATGACTACCACTGTGCCCGCAATGGAAGATACCATCAATCTTCTCCGCGAAAAAGCACCTTGGTGCAAGGTGGTCGTAGGCGGCGCGGTACTGACCGAAGAATATGCAAGCAAGATAAATGCAGATAAATATGCCAAGGATGCAATGGAAACGGTCAGGTATGCCGAAAAAATTACGAAGGGTGAATAATATGCTAATTTCAACAAGAGGGCGTTATGCTCTGAGAGTGTTGCTCGATCTTGCCGAAAATAATTCCGGCAGTTACATTCCCATGAAGGATGTAGCTCAACGCCAGGAACTGTCCCTTAAGTATATTGAGCGTATAATGCCCATTCTTTCCAAAAACCGTCTTGTGGAAGGAGTACACGGCAAGGGCGGCGGTTATAGGCTAACCAAAGACCCTTCGGAATATGTTGTCGGTAGTATTCTTCGTCTCACCGAAGGAGATCTTGCTCCTGTGGCTTGCCTCGGTTGTGATGCAAAACCTTGTGAGCGCAAAGAGTCCTGCCGCACCCTCCCTATGTGGGATAGGTTATATCATATTGTAAATGACTATTTAGACGGCATCACCCTCGCTGACCTTCTGAAAGACCCTACGGGCAATAATTCTGTAATATAAAGGCGGAATATATATGTTTAAAGATATTACAATTCAAGCTCGGACAGTAGTAACAGAGTTGCTTGAGCAGGCAAACCTGAAAGTCGGTGCGTTGCTTGTTATCGGCTGCTCTTCCAGTGAAATGATGGGCGAAAAGATCGGCAAAGGCTCTTCCCTTGATGCAGCAAAAGCTGCATTTGACGGTATTTATCCCATTCTCTGTGAAAAGGGCATCCATCTTGCAGTGCAGTGTTGTGAGCATCTCAACCGCGCCATTATTATGGAGCGCGCTGTTGCCGAAGCAAAGGGCTACGAGATAGTCAATGTTATGCCTCAGATACACGCAGGCGGCTCTTTTGCGGTCACTGCCTGGAATACTTTTTCCGATCCCGTTGCAGTTGAGACTATTTCTGCCGATGGGGGCATTGATATTGGTGACACCCTTATCGGAATGCATCTCAAACGGGTTGCAGTACCCGTACGTGTCAGCGTAAAAAAGATCGGTCAGGCAAATGTGGTCTGCGCCCGCACCCGCCCAAAATACATCGGCGGCCCCCGCGCAGTATATAAGGAGATATTATAATGGCTTATGATAAGGCAAAAATGGCGGAAGGCATCGCTCAGGTGCGTGAAAATATAGAAAAAGCCGCCTTAAAAGCGGGCAGAGAGCCCAAGGATATTCTGCTTTGCGCCGTTTGCAAGACTCAACCCACCGAAACGGTCCGCGAAAGTGCCGAGCTTGATGTCGATCTGTTTGGTGAAAACCATATGCAGGAGCTTGTTGCAAACTTTGACGGCGGTGCATATCTTGGCAAGCCCTGCCATTTTATCGGTCATTTGCAGACCAATAAGGTAAAAAAAGTGGTAGGCAGAGCATCGGTCATTCAGAGCGTTGACAGTCTGCGACTGCTTGAAGCCATCGAAAAAGAAGCCTCGAAGCAAGGCATAGTTCAGGACATACTTTTCGAGCTTAACATAGGCGCGGAAGAAACCAAGACAGGCGCGCCCGTTGCGGAATTGTGGCATCTTTTTGAATCGGCTGCGGCAATGAAAAGTATCCGTGTCCGCGGGCTTATGGCTATCCCTCCCGCATTTGATAATTCCGACGAAAGCCGCAGGCATTTTGAAGGTCTGCGCAAGCTTTTTGATCAGGCTCAGCAACGGCACTATGAAAACACCCTGCTTGATACCCTTTCGATGGGAATGAGCGGAAGCTACGAGGCAGCGATCCTTGAAGGTTCAACACTTGTTCGAATCGGCACCGCAATTTATGGACCCAGAAATTACACTAAAGTGTAATTTCAATGAAATAAATCCCTAACGGGATTTGTGAAATATATCCTTGATATATGAAAAAAGACCGCGTTTGCGGTCTTTTTATTTTAAAACGTTCTCAATTCTACTGTGTCAACGATCTCAATACCCACCTTTTCGGCAAGGTTGCGGGCATCCTTTTCAACCATAATATCGCTGAGCGCTTCGGGACTATGAGCATCACAACCCAATATTGCCTTGCAGCCTTCCTTGGCGGCAATCTCCCAAAACAGCTGATTGGGATAATTCCTGCCGTCTTTAAGTCCTAAAAGGTTGATCTCCAAGGGAATATCAAGCTCTTTTGCCACCGCGCAAAGCTTGCCCATATGCTTGCGATATACCTCGTCATCACCGGTGAAAAAAATCAGGTCGGGATGGGCAAGATATGTGAACAGCCCCGTCTTAAGCGCTTCGATACACTGATCCACATAACGCTCAAGCAATTCTTCGCTGTCGTTGGCTCTGCCGCAATAAGGCTCTCCTATTTCATTTCCCACAAAATGCTGTCCCAAGATCAGGTAGTCAATAGGATATTCCTTAAGCATTTTCAGTGTCTCAGGTAGGTACTTGGGATAATACTCGATCTCAACGCCGAGATGTATTTCTATTCTGTCCTTATACTTTTCACGCAACTTAAGCACCGAGGAAACATAATCCTCCAAAAGCTCGGGGCGCATACGGAAGTATGAATAATGGTCGCCCTCGAAAATATAAGGTGTATGGTCGGAAAAACCCAGCACCTTGATGCCGCGGTCTATGGCATTTATGACATATTCCTCTTCTGTACCCGATGCGTGATTGCAACGGAAAGTATGGGTATGGTAATTTGCTATCATTCTACAATAATATCCTCGCTTGTTACTTTTACGACTTTATTCAGATCTACAAGGGAAAGCTGCACCTGATAGCCTATCTTTCCCGCACTGAAAATGATGGTGTCAAAGCTCTCTGCGGTCTTAT
>CAZOSH010000083.1:0-5883 GCA_964582395.1 uncultured Oscillospiraceae bacterium
CGTACCGACAGTCGCTGTAATTTTTTCGTTTCCTGTTTTACGCGCACTGCCCTTTCAGACAAGAGTTTTTTGCATAAAAGGAGATATAGGAAAAAGATCAGGATCTACACAGAATTATACAGATTTGTCGGAATGCTTCTTTTTATACAGTATAAAGGCTACGGCTGAACCGATGGTGAGAAGGGTGATGGCAACGACCGATACTATAAAGGCGGGGGATGAGGGGTCGCTGATGCTTCCTCCCATTATGGTAAAGGCAATGGCAGTAGGCAACAGACCGAGCATTGACCCACACAGGTATTTTATAAAAGGTACGCGGACAGCTCCGAAAACAACGCTTATGGGATCATTGGGGAAAAAACCGACAATTCGTGTGGCAAAGGCTGACCAAAAGGCACTTTTATTGCCGAAGGAGCTTAAAAATGCCAGACGGGGAAAGCGGAGGAGCATTTTATCGACCATAGGACTTCCTGCAAGTCTGCCGATACAGTAGGGAAGGCTTGTCATAATGATCGTGCCGAGAATATTGATTACAAGAGCGGTCGGCAAAGGGAAGATCGCGGCGGTGGCGGCATAAAGCAGTCCGCAATAGATAAAGATGCTAAGACTTTTTATTGCAAAAAGCAACAAAAGCACCGCAGCGGAAAATAGGCTTGCTTTTGGGATAAACCTTATTATTATCTCGGTGGAAATATAGTTGCGGTAATAAAAGCAAAGGCATATAAGGGCTATCCACAATATCCAACAAATGCAGTTGAAAACAGTGCGGAGCTTTTTTCTTTTATTTGAATATATGGGCTTTTCGGTGTTCAAGGATTTTCACTCACTTTTTCTTTGTTTTATCTGACAGATGGGATATACCTACGGCAATTGATACAAATAGCGGTACCGCCAATATCAGCGCAGCGGAGAGCATAAAAAACGAGGTGGCGGCAAGCTGTCCGGCGGTAAGCAACCCGCCGCTGTGAATGATCGTGAAGGTTGCTGCAAATAACAGTACCGAGCATATCGAGCAGAGTATTACAGCAGTATAGATCAACGCTTTCATAGCTTTATACCGCCATTTCTATAGGGGAAGAAACCAAGCTGTCTGCTACGGCGGACTTGGCGGTATAGGAGGTCACATCGGATATGGTCTCGCCGTCTATCTGTAGGGGTGAGGGGCGGTCAAAGCAAACAGTTATCTCCTTGCCGCTGAATACCGAAACGTATTTGGTGTGCTTTGTATGCTTTCCCTTGAACAAGGATGGAAAGATCATCAAGGTCTTAAGCTTTCCCGCACCGTGCATAACCATTAGGCTGATGTTTTTTTCGGGGTCAAGCCGACGCTGATTGGGTGCGGGAAGCATTCCGCCGCCGTAGTATCTGCCGTTCATCGTGGGAGCAAGCCATACATTTTCAAAATAATACTCCTTGCCGTCAACCGTAATTGTGGCATTGGTGGGCTTGTAATGAAATAGCAGACCTTTTATGGCTATCATAGTGTAGTTTATGGGCTTGTTGTTTTTGGTTGACTGCCTTTTAAGGCGCATATTATCGCCCTCCTCACAGCAATAGCCGTCAATGCCGAAGCCTACGCCGTTGATAAAAAGATGCTCTTGTCCGTTTACCGTAACCGAGGGGAGAGAGGTTATGTATTCATTGATGGGGAAATCGGGGGCAGAGCCCTTTTCCTTGCCCAGATCTCGGGCAAAATCATTTCCGCTGCCAATGGGGTAATAGCAGATCTTGCAAGGTAAAGCAATGCCTCGGACACTGTTTACAAAGCGGTTAAGAGTACCGTCTCCACCGCAGATGATAAGACAATCATCTCGGCTCAGATCGGACAGAAGCGCGCGGTAGTTGGTGATTTTACGCATATTTATATAGGTGGCATTTTCATAAAGGACCTCTAAAAGTGAAACGTCATCTTTACAGTTGCCGTTGCCTGCGATGGGATTGTAGAGTATATAGTTTTTCATACATTTGCCTCCTTGTCAGAGTAGATGGCTGAAAAGTTCCTGATTGCATACAGAACTGCGGAAAGCAGCATCATGGCGGTACAAAGGAGTATTAGTAAGGAGGACACCGCTGAGGGTATGTTGAACCACACAAGGTGTAGTATCATAGTCCCGTACAACAGAGCGGTGGTGACCTTGCCGTGCCATACCGCACCCATAACCTCACCGGAGTGATGTATTGCGATCAGGCTGACTATTCCCGAGAACAGCTCCTTTAAGAATAAAATCGCGCAGGGGATGATCATAAGGCGAAAACGGAAGGTGAGGCAGAGGAGCATTGCAAATTGTGTCAGTTTGTCTGCAACGGGATCAAATGCCTTGCCGAAATCGCTTATCATCCCGAAATGTCTTGCAATAATGCCGTCTGCAATATCGGTTATCGCAGACAATATCAGCACAAGGGTAGTCATAAGATAGTCCTTTTTGACACAATACAGCCACACGATCAGGGGAA
Organism: uncultured Oscillospiraceae bacterium; assembly: GCA_964582395.1. Taxonomy (GTDB): domain Bacteria; phylum Bacillota; class Clostridia; order Oscillospirales; family Butyricicoccaceae; genus RGIG3513. The sequence continues at coordinate 2,455 of CAZOSH010000083.1, forward strand.
TAAGACACAATCTGAAAAAAGATAAAATATTGGGTATCGTCAATATTTTTTTGCGGTATTTTTCAGGGTCGCGGGTTGGCATACGCTTCAGCTCCTTTTAAAACTTTTGATGATCATATTTTAAAGAGAGAGTTGCAACTCAAAATCAATTCAAAATCAACATTTGTTGAAAAATGTAAAAAATGCCGACTCTGTGTGAATGAGTCGGCATTGAAAAACGCTGTTATTTATTTTTCGTTTAAAATAACGGTGAAGCGGCAGCCGCCTTCAAGGCGGTTTTCCGCAGAAATCTCTCCGCCTGTTATGAGCAGTATCCGCTTGACAAGGGCGAGACCCAAGCCGTTACCCTCCTGCTTATGAGAGGAGTCACCCTGATAGAACTTATCAAAAATATGTTTTTTGGCGTCGTCCGATATACCTTCGCCCTGATCATCTATGGTGAAGATTATTTTGCCGTCTGCCGATTTCAGCGAAACCGATACAGTACCGCCCCGGGGACTGAACTTTACGGCATTGCTGATGAGGTTGTCCCATACATGACGCATCAGCCCCTCGTTGCCTGAATACTCTATACTGTCCATTTCGGCCTCGAACTCTATATCCTTGACCGACCAAGCAGGCTCGGCTGCCACGATGGATTGTCGTATCTGTTCGTCAAGGCTGAACTTGGTCTGTCCTGTTTCAATGGATTGATTTTCTATTTTTGAAAGCAATAAAATATTCCCCACAAGAGATGACAGACGCTCGGTGTTGGTGAGTATTTTTTCAATATATTCCTGCTCGATCCCATCGACACCTGTGTATTCCTGAAGCAAGGTGGCATAACCCTCAATGGCATTGATGGGAGTTTTGAACTCATGGGAAACGTTTGAGACAAAATCGCTTTGCAGCATTTCGGTGGCGGAAAGCTCGTGGGCCATAAGATTAAAGCCTGAATAGACCTCCTGTATCTCCTTTGAAGAGGCAGCAGATGACTTGGTCTCAAGCCGTACCGAAAAGTCACCGTCGGCAATCCTTTCCATCGCCTTGCCAAGCTTTTTTATGGGATCGAAAAAGAGCTTGGACATAAAGCTTGTTACCAGAATTGCTACTATCAGGCTCAGCGCGGTAAGGCTGGCAAGGGGATGTATTACGATATGCTCCGGCAAAACCGACTCTATAAACAGAGAAAACAAATAGGCGAGAAGCAACGATACCACCAATTCTGCGGAAACAAGGATTACCAGCCTTGTCCGCAGATTAAGGCGATTCCTCCGCTTTCGGACATGTTCAAATGATTCACGGCATTTCATAGTTTTACCACCTTATAGCCTACACCGCGGATAGTAACTATCTTAAAATCTTCGCTGTTGCGGAAGCGCTCACGAAGCCTGCCGATATGCACATCCACAGTATGGGTGTCACTGTCGGAGTCATATCCCCATATCTCATCCATAAGCTGTTGACGGGTGAATATCTTTCCGGGGAAGGATGCCATTTTATAAAGCAGCATAAACTCCTTTTGGGGCAATACGGCGGTTTCGGTATCTGTGATGACGGTCAGCGAATCACATTCAAGCACTGTTGAGCCGATGGTATGCCGTCTGTCATTTATCATCTGGGCGCGGCGGAGCAGAGAGCCTACACGGAGCACCATTTCGTTTACGTTGATGGGCTTGACCATATAGTCATCGGTGCCCGAAACAAAGCCACGCTGCATATCGTCAAAGGCATCCTTGGCGGTTATCATGAGCACGGGAGTGGTGTTTCCCGCATCCCTGAGCTGACGGACAAGCTCATATCCGTCCATAACGGGCATCATAATGTCGGAAATGATCAGATCAAAATAATCGCAGTCAAGGGCATCGAGCGCCTCCTTGCCGTTGGAAACACCCTTGACTGTATAGCCGTTTTTTATCAGCACGTGAGAAAAAAGCTGCCGCAGCTCGCGGTCATCCTCTGCAATAAGTATCTTAAGCATCGGGCATACCTCCCCAAAATAATCCTTTAACACCAATTATACAACCTGATTCTCAATAAATCATCAACTGAAAGTAAATTATAGTTGATAATGCGTCAGTTACTTAAAAAAATCCTGCCCGAATTTCTATCGGGCAGGATTATTATACAGAATAGAGTTATTGAGCGATGGTTGAAGTTTCTTCTTCTTTTTCGTTTTTGGATTTTGCCGCATCAAAAAGGGCAATCAGCGCGCTGGCAAGAATCACAAGGAATGAGCCAACCCAACCCAAGGGCGTGATGGTCTCTTCAAGGAACAGCACTCCAACAAAAACGCTTGTGATGGGCTCAATGGTGGAAAGAATAGTGGCGCGCTGCCCGCCGATGTAGAAGGTGCCCTTTTGAAAAAGCACCACCGCACCGACATTTACAACGATGGCAAGAAGCAGACACATTCCCCAACCGAAAAGGGAGGTGGGCAGAGTGAGCGCAAAGTCGGGAATATTAAGCGTTCCGCTGACTATGCAGATCAACAAAAGCACCAATGAGGATGTCAGCGAAATATAAAAGCTGAACAAAAATCCGGATATTTCTTTATATTTGAATACCGAAAGCAGCAGAACATATGCGGCATAGGCAACACCCGAAAGCAGGGCGATGGCGCAGCCCCGCCAATCAAGGGTGGCGCCGGGGTCATAAAACATACAAATACCCGCAAAGCAGATGATCACGCTGATTATTGTGCCCGCGCTTGCCTTTTGCTTAAAGAACAGCAATCCGCCTATGACCACCAATGCAGGATAGACAAAATGGAAGATGGTAGCGGCGCTTGATGCCATATAATTATAGGATGAAAAGAGCAAAAAGGGCGTCAGGCAGCAGCCAGTAAGGGCAACGGCGGTAATTGAGGGAATCGCTTTGAGATTTACCTTCAGCGACTTACACTGAATAAGTGATAAAAGCCCTAAAACAGGCAGTGATAACACATTCCGCAAAAACACAACACTGAGAGAGTTAACCCCCTCGGTGTAAATATACTTGGTCATCAGCGGCATCAAGCCGAAAAGCGCGCCGCTGATAATGACGAATATATAACCTTTGAGTAGATTTTTGTTTTTCATAAAAATGCCTTCTGTTCGGTGGATTTTAGAGAAACTGTCATACATAGGCATTATATACTTTATATTTGTCGAAATCAAGTGGGAGAACGGGAAAAGCCGCAGTTGCCGGATGGCGTGATTCCCGCTCCTTAATATGCCGCAGGCATATATCATCCGTTCTGTCGGGAACGGATATCATTGAAGAAGACAATTGCTCTCGCAATTGTCTTCTTCTTGGCACTCCCAGCAGGAAGTTCGCCGTAAGGCGAATATCCCTCGGCTTGCCACCGTCTCGCAAGCGGACGGCTGCTCTGCGCCGGGGATGCGAACCTGATTCCGCTTCGTCGGGAACGGATATTGTTGAAAAAGATATCTTCAACAGTTTTGCGTA
>CAZOSH010000084.1:0-5877 GCA_964582395.1 uncultured Oscillospiraceae bacterium
GAAGCGTTCATTGCATCAATGTTATTGACTGCGCGGATGATTGCAGGACAGCCTTCGTAGCGGGCGCCGTCTTTTACGCCGACGCTCTTGATATCGGGAACAGCAACAAAGTACTGCCATACCTTTCCTGAAAGACCGTTCTTTGCAAACTCTTCACGGAGAATTGCATCGGCTTCGCGCAATGCGTGGAGACGGTCACGGGTAATTGCTCCGAGGCATCTTACACCAAGGCCGGGACCGGGGAAGGGCTGACGGTAGACCATTTCGGCGGGGAGACCAAGTTCAACACCGCAGGCACGAACTTCATCTTTGAACAGAAACTTGAGGGGCTCAACAAGATTAAATGCCAGGTCTTCGGGGAGACCGCCTACATTATGGTGGCTCTTTACCACCTTGGCGGTCTTTGTGCCGCTTTCTACGATGTCGGGATAGATTGTGCCCTGAGCCAAGAAATCCATCTTGCCGAGCTTTTCGGATTCTTCTTCAAATACGCGAATAAACTCTGCGCCGATTATCTTACGCTTTTGCTCGGGGTCTGCAACATTCTCCAGCTTGCCGAGGAATCTATCTGTAGCATCAACATAAACAAGATTTGCGTTAAGCTGATTGCGGAAGACCTCAATGACCTGCTCGCTTTCGCCCTTGCGCATAAGTCCGTGATTTACGTGGACACAGTAGAGCTGATTGCCGATTGCCTTAATAAGCAAAGCGGCGACAACTGAGCTGTCAACACCGCCCGAAAGAGCCAAAAGAACCTTTTTATCGCCTACCTGACGGCGTACAAGCTCGATCTGGTCTGCAACAAAGTTCTTCATATTCCAGTTTGCTTCTGCCTTGCAGGTGTCAAAAACAAATGCTTTAAGCTGCTCGCAAAGCTTATCATCGCAACAGGGAAGCTCGGTCAGTTCAATCGTGGGGATACCGCAAGTTTTAACAAAATCACCGACGCAGATCTTTTTACCGTCGATCATATTGTTCTTGCCGTGGTTGAGAATGATACCCTTAACATTGGGCAGAGTGTTTAACTCATCGGCTGTAATGTCGTGAGGATGAATTTCGCTGTAAACACCTAAAGCGCGTACAGCACGGGCAAGGCGAGAGTTTTCTTCGCTGCCAAGGTCAAGAATGAGAATCATATCTTGTTTCATAGTCTGATGCCTTTCTCTATATATCAGTTTTCTGTTTGACTGTCTTTGGAATCATTATCCTGCTTTTGAGCAGCTTTGATTATCTTGCACTGGGAGCAGGGGAAGGAACTTACGGTGTCGGGGGAATTGTTAAGCCGTACCTTGCAGGTCTCTTTGATAAGCGCGTTTTCTACTACAACGCCCTTGCCCTGCGGAGTTTCAACGATGCTTCCGGGAGTGGGGGCGCGCTTTATGAGATCCACATAGGCGTCGTTTTCATATTTGAGGCAGCACATAAGTCTGCCGCAGGTACCGGATATCTTTGTGGGGTTAAGGGAAAGTCCCTGATCCTTTGCCATATTGATAGAAACGGGTTGGAAGGAATCAAGGAAGGTGGCGCAACAGAGAGGACAACCGCACACGCCCAAACCGCCGATCATTTTGGCTTCATCACGTACACCGATCTGGCGCAGTTCAATGCGGACACGGAAAACGGATGCAAGGTCTTTGACGAGATCCCTGAAATCTACTCGTCCGTCAGCACTGAAATAGAAAAGCAGTTTGCTGTGGTCAAAGGTATATTCTACGGCAACAAGCTTCATTTCGAGATTGTGCTTGCGAATCTTTTCTTCGCAGGTCTTGAAGGCTTCCTGCTCGAACTTTTCATTCTCGGCAACTGTTTTAATATCTGCCTCTGTTGCAAGACGAATGAGCTTTTTCAGAGGAGAGGGAATCTGTTCCTCGGTCAGCTCTCTATTAGCCATGGCGACTTCACCGCATTCTATTCCGCGGGAAGTTTCAACGATAACGGCTTGTCCGTTTTTGACGGTTTTGCCGTCGGGATCAAAATAATAAACTTTGCCGACTTTTTTGAATCGGACTCCTATAACTTCAGGCATTATTTACCTCCGTAAATCTCACCGCAAAAAGCCGCTAAAGCCCCTGAAAGAGCTGATACGGAAGGGTTTTGCGGAGACATTAGAATACTTATTTGTGATTGGATAAACTCATAGATTGTTATAAGTGCGGGAGAATCGTCTCTTGATTTAAGCATTTCGGCAATCAAGGGAGAAAGAATGTTGCAAAAGGCAAGATACTCTGCGCGTGAAAGATTTCCTGCTGCAGATGCGGCACGGAAGGTTTCCAACTCATCTCCAATTGATTTGGCGAACTGATGAGCGGCTTTGTTGGCGGCACTTTCACCGTTTTGGAGAATGTTAATGGCATTTTCAAGGCTGCCGCCGCAGATTTCCGCGGCATAAGTCCTATCGTCATCTGTATAACCTGAAATATCTTTGAGCTTATCAATAATAATCGCGGTATCAAGGGGCTCTAAATGATAAACGGTACATCTTGAGCGTACTGTCTGTAGCAGATCCATACTGTTTTCGCAGGTCAGGATGAATATCGTATTCAGCGGTTCTTCAAGAACCTTTAAGAGGGCATTCTGTGATTGAGCATTAAGCTTGTCCGCATTGGCAATAATGAAGACTTTGAAGCCAGCATCACCTGACCGAATAAATGAACGGGAGCGCAAAGCACGCACATCTTCAATCTTCGGAGTAGCATCGCCATCTCCAAAAAGTTCAAAATCAGAGTTTGTACCTGCCTTCATTCTTCGGCATGAGGGACAAACGCCGCAGGGACGGCTTTCACCCGGGCATAAAAGGGCGGCGGCAAGATCGGTTGCGGCGGTCACTTTGCCGATTCCGCGTGGGCCTTCAAACACTATTGCAGAGCCTAACTTGTCCGCGGGAATGGCGGCAAAGGTGGATTTTAGCCGCTCATTGCCTAAAAGGCTGGGAAAATGAATCATCAGACTTTTTCAAAACGATCAACGTCAACTACAAATATGGTTGCACCGCCAACCGTTACTTCGATGGGCATAGAGGGGTCAAAGCAAGCACCTGCTTCAAAGGAAGAAGGGATAAGCTGCTTGCGGCTTTTTGAAAACTTTGAAACTATATCAATAACATCCTGCACCTTAGAATCGTCAACACCGATAAGAATGGTAGCATTGCCTGAACGCAAGAATCCACCTGTTGAAGAAAGCTTGGTGACGGAAAAGTTATTTTTCATAAGGTTCTGCATAACGATGGGGGAGTCGTCGGAGTTCATAATAGCAATTACCATTTTCATAGTTAAAAGCCTCCTTTTTTATGAAGTATATGACATAAAACTATTTATTATAACAACTGTAAAGTTGATATATTTTACAGAAAGACTCTGGGTACATCGGGAGAAACATAGAAGGGCATTGTGGGAAGAACTACTGTTGAGCCGACATTACAGTCTATGTTGGTTATGTCAATGGCTGCGTGATTCATACCAATATGACCGAGAACCTTTGTCTTTTGACCATTTATTGTGACATAAATTGCTTCGTGTTTGAAAAGGGATTTAAAAGCATCACGCAATCTGCCACATTTTGCGCGGAAGGTGAAAATATCAGGTTTTCTGCCTACAGCAAGGGCGTCATAGAAGCCAATGGGTAGATAGCCAATACGCATAGGCTTTTTGGTTATGTACGCACCGCCGTATCCTACTGAATGTCCTTTGGGAAGCCAACGAATCTCGGTTATTGTTGTTTCAAAAGTAGAAACGGATACAAAACCTGCAGCTCTGACAATTGGATTGTTACCGGTTAAAGCACTGCCGGCACGTACTGCATCCAAGATCTTGGTGTGACCTTTGCAGACCGAAGCAGAAGCATCTATATGAAGCATTCCGGGATCAAAGCCTGCATCCCTTACCTTGGCAACAACATCAAGGAAGCTGTCATATTGCTTTTGTGTGAACTCCTTGTTGCCTGCATCGGCAAAGTGGGAGAACATACCCGATACATTGATATTGGGCATAAAACGGAATACCGAAAAGATCTTATCAATATCGTTAAGATCAAACCCGTATCTGCCCATGCCTGTGTCAATCTTAATGTGGGCGTCACAAACGATTTCTTTCTCAGCGGCAAGTGTATTAAGGATCGCGGCATCCTCATAAGAGCCGATTGAGGCGGTGGCAGATGCCTCAAGGATATCCATTATATCATCCTCGCCTGCGGTGGAACGGATAATGAGGATCTCCTCATCAACAAAGCCCCATTTACGAAGCTTGAGTGCATCCTTGGGTTCGGTAACGGCAAAACGATGGATTCCGTTTTCTACAAGCACCTGAGCAATCTGTTTAAGATCGTAGCCATATGCGTTTGATTTGAGAACACCATATATTTCTGCTTTGCCTACCTTTTTTTGCAGAAGTTCTATATTTTTATTAAGTGCGTCTTTAGAAATTACAATTCTTTTCATATTCCACACCCCAAAGATTATTTTTTAAACAATTTATTTTTAAATAAGACCAGTTTTCTGCGTGTAGTTCGCATTGTGCCGAGCATTGAGTTGACATAAAAGTTTACTGTCTTATTGTATATCTTAGTAAACTCGCCGCAAAACTCACAGAAGTCTCCACCGAACCCCTTTTTGAAATTATAAAGACCGTAAAGGGGATTTTCGGGTGATATATCACCGCTTACACCGCGGAAATCGTATATTTCACATCCTGAATCCACAGCCCATTCGATCATTCTCCACTGCAACAGATAATTGGGCAATACATTGCGGTGTTCATTTGAGGGTGCGCCGTATAGATAACATACTTTATTTCCCTATAGGATGGCTAGAGTTCCTGCAATAGGCTTGTCTTCCAAAAATGCCATATACAGTCGGCAATCTTCACCTAATGCATCCATCATAGTTTCGAAATAGCTCTGTGGGCGGGTTATGAATCCGTCACGATTGCCTGTTTCAAGCATTATACGAGAGAAATCCGGAAGCATCTCCTTGCTGCAGAGCTTGACAACCACGCCTTTGCGCTCGGAGAGACGGAGGTTATAGCGTGTTTTAGTGTGGAAAGCTGCAAGTAGCTCTTCTTTGGTTTTATCTTTGATGTTGAGACGGAAAACATAATTTGGCTGTATACCGTCAAAATCTTTATCACCGGGTTTATGGTCAAAGCCTACAGCTTTCATATTTTCAACAAACTCGGTATCCGAACTCATTACATCGGGATCAAGGGTGAAAGCGTAAGCCTTGTATTTTTTTGCCAAAGCAGCAGCGCCTTTCTCTAACTCTACAATTACGGCTTTATCGTGCACATCACAAACAGGGCCGCGGGCAGAATACATAAGGGTATTGGGCAGAACAGGCAATTTGCGAATTAGAACACTGAATGCACCGCAAATTTTTCCTTCCCGATTGCGTACTGCAACAGCCTCCCACTTCCAACTGTCCTTTACCTTTGCCCATCTGTATGATTGAAGGAAATGTCCTTTAGGATGAGAAGATATAAACTCCTCGTATTCCTGCAGGGTAGTTTCATTTATAAACTCAAACATTAAATCAAGCCTTCCAAAGTTAAATAATTCTCCGAATATATTTTACACCAAAAGTAACGATTTGCCAATATATTTTTAAAAATAAAAAGCGCTTGCATACCAAACGATATGCAAGCGCAAATTAATTTGTTTTACTTTGTGGAAACGTAGGTGATGAGGTCGAGCAGCTTGTTGCTGTAACCCCACTCATTGTCATACCAGGAAACGACCTTTACGAAGTTGTCGGTAAGAGCGATACCTGCCTTAGCATCAAAGATGCTAGTGCGTGCATCGTGGATGAAGTCGCTAGAAACGACATCGTCTTCGGTGTAGCCGAGGATGCCCTTCAGGCTGCCTTCGGAAGCTTCCTTCATAGCCTCG
>CAZOSH010000085.1:0-5875 GCA_964582395.1 uncultured Oscillospiraceae bacterium
GCGAAGCCGTCGGGAGGGTTCCTTGCGCCGCACTCGCGGCGCTTCGCTTACGCTCTGTCGCTTTGATGTCTCCCTCATCCGTCCTATCAACTAACGCTCGCCGCAAAATTGTTATTTTGAAAATCAAAATACAACTTTTGCAAGAGCCATCCAAGCGACATCAGGGAACAACTCAGCCGGCGCAGCCTACCGACGCGCCGGACAGGTTGTCCTGTTTTTTCATTTGTTCTTCTTTTTCTGCTCCGCCGCGTACTTGCGTATGATCTCGTCCCGCTCACTCTCGCTGGTGGAGCTGACAAATGTACCGTAGCTCATCCCCGCCTTTCTTGCGGCATCACAAAGCGCGTTGAGTCTGTCATAGTTCTCAGGCTTACTTTTATCCATCGTTTAACACCCTATCACAGAAAGTATGTTACGACGTGCCATCATTTGCCGCTTCCAGGCGTTCAACAAGCCATTCGATAACCGTCAGCATATCCTTTTTGTGAACCATTCCGAAAGAAGGAAGTTCGAGTACCCTCTTAATCGCATCGATCTTTTCTTTCTCACTAAATCTCTTGTCATAGATCTGAATGAATATCCCGATGGCAACCATACGCTCCTCAACACTCATTCACAGCATCCTCCTTAGGCTTTGGCGCGGAAGGCGCCGGTTCCTTCAGTTTTATGCGCTCTATCATTGCGCGCATCTCAAGCAAGCGAAGATATTCGTTCATTACCCTCAGCTGCTGTTTAAGCACCAAAATCGGGCAATCGTGTTTCGGAGGTTCTGTGCCGGTCAGTTCTGCCGCCTCTATGCTGTTGACAAAGTTTTTCAGTCTTTCGAGGCGGATCTTAAGCTGAAAGTATTCAGCCTTAAAACGGTCTCTGTAGTCCTTGCTGTTCATCAGCTCCACAGTGTTTTTCAGTTTCATTTTTCTTCTTCCTTTCTGATATTGTCTTTTTGTTCTTTTTGTTCTTTCTGTAACTCAATAATACTAATCAGATCAAGTCCAATAGATCCACCCGCTTTTTCAAGAGCCTTAATGAGATATCGCAATTCTTTTTCGGTCATAACGAAGCAGATTCTGTATGTATCACCTGTTTTCATATTCTCTCCTTTTTCCATATCCGCAGTAAAAATGCGGATCGTGATTTATGAATTGCAATGTCTGTTTCTCGATATAACAAATAGGACAAGAGAAAAGTCCGTCTTCGGAGCAATCCTTACACCTGACCACTTCAACCACATCGGCGGTTGGTATTGGTATATAATTCCCGCAATTCTCAAATCCGTATTTGTTGTGGTCGCATACTTTGTTCGCTCTGCAGGTTTCGCAGGTTTTTATATGCTTATCCATTGTCTTTTTGATCTTCCCGTTCTTTTGCCTTCATGATCGCGCCGCATTCGGGGCAGCGCTTGGAATGCCAGGTTGAAAAATGCTCTTTGCCTTTTACCTTCTTAAACGGACGCGGAGTCCTGCAGTGGGAGCATACCACCCGTTTTTGTGCTGTGGAATACGCCCACTCGGCATATCTGACCTCCTCCGTCTCCACAGCAGGCATCGTCTCGGTGCAGTTCTGTATGTATTCAATAAGCTGACGGCATCCCCGAGAAAAATTCTCTATATCCTTTTCTTGGATCTCAAACGGCTTATCGTTCCACAACTCACGCCCTGCACGTTGCCCTTGAAAGAAATCAAACATCTCAACCAACGATATTGCTTGTCCTTTGGTCAGCATTCCCCACCGCCTTTCCTAATCGGGTAACTGTTTTGTTTCTTGCATATATGTTTCAATTCGCAGATCGGCTCATAGAGTTCTCCGCATTTTTCGCACTGCACTACAGTAAAGCAATGCCAAGGCGGATATTTGGGGTTTTTCCTCTTTTCCATCTTCACTCCGCTCCTTTCTCCTGCTCGCAGCAAAAGAGAGCTTTGCATTTCAAAACTCTCTTTTGTGACGAGCCTCAAGCGATATTACAGCTCAACTCAGCCGGCGCAGCCTACCGACGCGCCGGGCAGGCCATCCTTGCCGCCCCTGCTCGGGCACCACGCGGGTGCCGCCGCGTCAGACATAAAAGACCATCCCACGACCCAGCCCTTATGCGGACCTTCGGCAGTACATCTGAACAATACCCGTTCCTTCTTTTTGTTGCCGTAGTGTTCTTTTGCACACTTATCACATTTTCCGCAACTCATTTCTTCACCCTCGTTTCTATATAAGGCGCATAAACAAAGATTGCTATGCGCTTTTCGTCTGTTTTGTGCTTTTGGATCGCGGCGATCATCTCTTCAAAACCAACTCCCTTCAGATCTTCCACGGTCTCTCCTTCAGAGCGGATCCTTATCTCATACAGCATTTTTGTTCCTCACTTTCCCGCATATCTGCGCATCCATTTTCGTTGTGCGCCCTTTTTCCTTTGAACCCTGCATTTTTCACAGAACTTGTTCTCCGTCCTCTCATAGAAGGTCGATCCGCAGCGCACACAATACTGTGGCTTTATCCTACGAAACTCGGTACAAGAATCACAATCAGCGCCTCCTGCAGTGCACCCTTCAATATCATCCCAATTCATACACATAAAACGCTGCCAGTATGGATCATATCCGAGCTGATTAAGCCTCTTCTTCAGAACAACTGCAAGTGCACTCAATTCCGCTTTTGTATTTCGTCTGCATGATGTAAGGTTTAACGCCTGCTTTACAGTGGGAACGGGAGCTCCGTCGCCCCATATCCCTTCACCCATCAGCTCCCTTACCTTATCCGCGCTCTCTGTAAGATAGGTGTAATAGACCTTTCCCCTGACCGCCTTTTCCGACTTCCCGATAGTTTTTCCGATCTCTCCGTAGCTTGTCCCGTTTTTGATGCCTTGGGCAAGTTTGCTGTAATCTTCATCAGTCCAGGCAGCATCTTTCCCGTGGGTGTCAGCCTTTACAGGTCTCTCTTTAATTCCTAAATCACAGCATCTTCTCTGTATTGCCCCCGCCGTTCTGTTTAAAACCTTCGAAAGTTCCAAATAGCCGTACTTGTGCTGCCTGAGCAACATAATAAGCTTCTCATCTTCCGCCTTCGACCAGGGACTCTTTTTTTCTGCGCTTCGGGCTGCAAAATCCTTCCTCCTTTGCTCTGCAACCCACTGAGGTTCCTCGCCCAACATAAATGGCTCAAGCCTCGAAAAATCCAAAAAGGATCTGTTTTTCTCCGCCCACTGCCAAAACTCGTCTATGTATATGACTCTTACACGTTTTTCCACAACAGTTTTACTGTGAACCGGCAACCCACGGTTTTTAATCCAACTTGTTTCTTTGTATGAATAAGAATAGTTGTCGCCGAGAAACGCCTCAAGCAACTGATTCAGAGTAATATAATCTCCGGCATCACAAAAAGTCCCAAGCCCCAACCTATTTTTCTCGGCATAAATACTGTTTTTTGACCTTCCGAGATTTTTGCATAGTGTAGGTACGGAAACCGTTCCCCAGTTCTCCGCGAGGTATGCTTTTTCCTTATCTGTCCAAGTTTTGTTGGCACGTGCTACACCTGCTTCGCCCATTATTCAATAACTAAATCACAGTTAAAAAGAAACCTGCATATATTCTCAGGATCTTTTAAATCGCTGAACTCATCACCATTTACTCCGACAACAAGGATGGTGCCCACTAATTCCTCACAGAAAAGCTTTACATTGACCGGCCTGTTTTTAATCTTTCCTTCTCCATCAAAAACCAAAACCGCATCAGTGGAAAAAGTCAAAGTCTCAATATATCCGCCAACAGCCTGTTGCAACGCTTCAAGACTGTTTTCCACTTTCTCCAATTCAGGATCCTTCCCGACCTCTTTTTTAATTACAACCACAACTATTCCTCCTTAATGTTTGTTTCTTCTCCCTCTCACGGCAATACGGGCATAAATACCCATCCTTGGGCATTACCTGTTCCCGCGCAACATTCCACTTCTTGCCGCAAGCTACGCACTTTTCGTACCGCTTGTTGTCCTTCCCACTCATTTCCATAGTTCCCCTCTCCAAAAGTCCACACTGAAAATGACTGCCGCCGCGGCAAACTCACAGTTTTCTGCATCGTACTCAGGACACTCAATCCAACCGCCTATCAGATCCATCATCAGCTTCTTAGCCGTGGTCAACTCATATCCTTCAGGTAAAGTAACCTCAGCTCCATTAATATATAAATGGCTTCTATAGCGTTCGTCCGCCACCATGTACTGATACTGTTTCCTTGCACCGGCAAGCGCATCGCCTTCTGTGAAGAAATATTCCATAAACCGATCGCCGTTGTACCTCGCATCGGTGACTATATAGATCTTCTGTTTTCTCACTTCATTCTCAACCTTAAGCTTCGCCAACTTTGTAAACTCACAATTGTCGCAATGCTCATCCAATTCTTCCTGCGTTTTGCATTCATCGGGAAACTTGCAATACTCCTCGCAAAACCTTCGAGCTATACTATCCACAACAAGGTCCCAACAAGTGATATGCCAAGCTACAGGGTGAATTATTGGTTTACCGCATCGTGCACATTTGACTTCCGCCACAGCTATTCCTCCTCATTTTTGCATTTCTCAATTTGAGCTTCGTTCCCGTACATCTCTTATCCTCTAATGCTCGCCGCAATGCTGCATTTCGTGTAACAAAATGTAACATTGCAAGAGCCACCCAAGCGATATAACAGCCAAACTCAGCGCACACGACTTCCCGTCGCGCGGACAGTTCACTTCACTACCAAAACAACCAACTCGTCCCCGGGATATATGTACCCGTCTATTCCGTTGATTGCAGACACCCTGTCTATCCAGTCCCGGCAATCCACATCCTCAGGACAGTAGTTCTGTGCCATATCCCACAGCGTTTCACCCGGCGCAACTATGTGAACCGTCTCAGCCCATTCATATCCGTCCATCGAGTTCTCCAGCATTGATGCTAAGGAAACTAACGTAATGCAACAACATAAAGCGATACAGAGTATTACAGACAGCACTTTGAGCATCTTTGCATCCTCCTCAGTTTTTTCTTCATCACAATATAAAACAAATCCCCACATATAGCGTGAGGATTTGTTATTTCCCCTCATCGGCATGCGCACGCTACGGGAGAACTTATATTTCTGTTTCAAGCCACCATGCAGAGTTGTTCCTTTTATCTTCATTCGGACAAATATCACAGTTTTCCAAAGGACATTTTTTGCAAAACTCTTGAGCAAATGCAGTATCCCAAGGCGCATCTGCCACCGGCAACGATGAAAGAAACTCTGCCAAAGCAGCTGTATTCCTTGTGATCTTTTCATACATCTTCATATTTGCGTTCCTCTTTTCTTTTTCTTCCGCGCTTTCTAAGATTTTCCTGGTATACAGTCAAGCCGATTTCCGGATCATATTCAAATCTCTTATTCTTGTCCAACCGTCCCGTTCTTCCTCTTTTCAGCTCCGTGTAAATCGTAGCCTGTGAAAAACCAAGTTCTGCCGCAATCTCACAAGGACTTTTTCCTGCAGCCCATCTTTGAGCAATCATAATTCTGTTATCATTGCTCAAGCTTTTTTGAATTATCCCCATATTCACACCCTTTTCCCGTTTAAATAGCACTTAACAAAATAATAAATGCAGAAAAAGCTATAAAAACCTTTTCTGCATTTATTATAAGACATCACCTATGCCATTTTTTACCCCCATAAATGTTGACAGTGTCAAAAGTAAATGTTAAAATGAATCTGTATATGACCACATCATATTTAATATGACTTTCAAGGAGACTATACAATGATTGCAATTAAAAATGCTACCCTTATCATGCGCGATCACTATATTCCCGAAGCCGTTCTTTTTATTGAAAACGGACTTATTGCAGGCTATGGCGAAATGCGCAACACCCCCATCCCCGAAGGT
>CAZOSH010000086.1:0-5838 GCA_964582395.1 uncultured Oscillospiraceae bacterium
TTAACATATAAGACCTTGTAATTGCAATAGTTTAATGGCGATTTTAGACGCTTTTTATGGTCTTGTGCCGCATTGACTTTTCATATTGTGGTATAGTATAATTTAGGTGTATAATCTTCTTTTTTGGGAGGTTTGTTTATGAGTTTTAAGACCATTCGCGCCAATCTGCTATTGGTGCTGACCGCAATGCTTTGGGGTGCCGCTTTCGTGGCGCAAAGCACCGCAATGGATGAAATAGGGCCTTTTATTTTTAACGGAGTGAGAATGCTTATCGGCTCGATCGTGCTGATTCCCGTACTCTATGTTGTTAATCGAATAGAGCAAAAAAAGCCCGACTACAAGCCTATGACCAAGGCTGATTGGAAGGTACTCATCATAGGCGGTGTTATCTGCGGTGTGGCACTGTTTTCAGCAAGCACCTTTCAAAACTACGGTCTGCTTTATACCGGCGCAGGCAAAGCAGGCTTTATAACCACTCTTTATGTTGTTTTAGTGCCCATTTTGGGACTTATCTTTCTCAGACAAAAGAATCATTGGCTGACCTGGCTCTATGCGGGAATTGCCGTAGTTGGATTCTATTTCTTGGCGTTGGGTGACGGCTTCGGCAATATCAATAAAGGCGATATGTTGGTGCTTGTTTGTGCCATACTCTTTGCGGTACATATACTGATAATCGACCATTTCTCCACCCGCGCAAACGGAGTTGCCCTTTCTTGTATTCAGTTTTTCATCTGCGGTGTGATTTCAATTGTAGCATCGCTCATATTTAAAGAGGATATTTCCCTTGTCACAATGCTGGAGGCAAAATGGTCGATTCTCTATGCGGGCATTTGCTCCTGCGGAATTGCCTACACCCTGCAGATAGTGGCACAAAAGGACACCGACCCCACAGTTGCCGCTTTGCTGATGAGCTTGGAGTCGGTATTCGCCGCCTTGTTTGGTTGGCTGATACTCAAAGAGCAACTGTCAAGCTCGGAATATCTTGGCTGCGCAATCGTATTTTTAGCGGTTATCCTCTCCCAGATTCCACCCGAAAAACTTAAACTGAAAAAGAAATAAACGGATATAAAACGCAGAAAGATGACCAACAATTGTTGGTCATCTTTTTTAATGAGTAATGATTGTTTATAAGTCGGACTAGCAAGCCCCTGCCATACAGTGTATGGCACTGTGGCTTTTCGATGCATTCAGCGTGAAAGCCGCAGGCTATGCGTGCAAGCTTAGTCTCAACATCGGTAAATTAGCGGATTTCTTCGTGAGACAAAGAAGCGGAAGTTTGGCAACGGCAGGAGCAAGCCCCTGCCCTACAGTGTACGGCAAGCGACGCTGATGCAGTATTCACGGAGAAAGCCGCAATTTCACTCACAAACTCCGTCTCGCTATCGGTAAATTAGCGGATTTCGCGGTGAGGCGAGTAACAGGCACAGTGGCAGTACTATTTGTACGGCGCTGTGGCTGTTACGATGCATTCAGCGTGAAATACGCAATTTACCCCCTCTTACCTCCAACCTTCGCCATTAATCTGATGCGCTTGCTGAATAGTTACAAAGGCATCCTTGTCTGCTTTGTTGATTATGTTCATAAGCTCGGCATATTGGTTCATGGTGAAAGATACGGTCAACATAGTGCTTTCCTTGCCGCTGTAGCCGCCCTTGACCGAAACTATGGTGGTGGTGCGTTGCAGAACTTCGATTACCTGCTTGTTGATCTCATCGCTGTTTTTGGAATAGATATGAGCAATAAATGCCTTTTCGCCGCCGAGGAATACCTTGTCGATTACGAAGGATTCAATGAAGGCAACCATTATGCCCAAAAGGGCAAGAATAAGATTCTTGAATACAAACGCACCGAGAATGATAGTTACGGCACTGATACAGAAAAGCACATAGGATGTACGCCATTTTTTGAATATCTTGCAGAGAATAAAGGCGATCACATCTATTCCACCGGTGCTTCCGCCGCCTAAGAAGGCGATAGCACAGCCTGTTCCCGTAATGATTGGTCCGAAAAGTACCGCCAAAATTACGGCAATTTCGGAGTATTGCCCGTTGGTCAGTTGGAAAAACCCCCCTAAAACATCGGGCGAAACAAGCTGTGAAAAAGCAGCGATCGCCACAGGGTAAACTATGGTTGAAACAAGGGTCTTTGCGGCAAAGGACTTGCCCAGAGCAAAAACACCTATAAGGAACAATGTCCATGTAATAATAGTGACGAGCAGATTGACGGTTATGAACTCAAATGGCAGCACCTTATCAAGAATCAGCGCAAAGCTTGTGATACCGCCTGCAACAAGATTAAACGGTATGATGAATACTGCCGAGCCGAAGGCAAGGATGACAGTTCCAAGCACCACTAAGCCTACATTTCTGAGTGTATTGAGAATCTCTGACTTTTGCATTTTCATATATACTCCTCCCTTTCTCTTATAATGGTTGTCGGACCATTTTGAAAACTCAAAATGGCACAGCCCCTTATAAGCGGCTGTCGAAACGCCTTCAGTGTTTCAACAAACTACAATCATTATTATAATATATCAAAAGCGAGCATTTAAATCAACAAACCAACACAAAAAAGACCCGACACTGTGTCGGGTCTTTTCATGCTAAGTTATAAATTACTCAACGATCTCTGCGTAGTATTCGCCGAAGCCGTAGCCGTTAACACGCTCGTTAACAGGCAGCTTGACTCTCTCGGAGTAGAGAACCTTGGAGGGCAGCTCGTAGATGGGGATACGGAGGTACCACTCGTCAACAAGCAGTCTTTCCATTTCGAGGCAGAGCTCAACGACCTTTTCTTCATCATTCTGCTGGTTTGCAATCTCTGCCTGATCGTAAAGGGCGCGGAAGGTCTCAGCCCACTCAGGGATGTTATCCCAGCACACAGACTTGGTGGAGTAATCGGGATCCCAGAACTTCATGGTATCGATGGGGCCGTCGGAGGGCAGCAAGGAACCGAGGTTGAAGTCATAAGCGGTAGGATCAGAAGGATTCCAACGGCGCAGAGTATATGCGATGTTGGAGGGAACAGCACGGATGCTCATATTGATGCCTTCAAAGTTGTCAGTGATCTGACGGGCGAAGATCTCAACAGAGGAACGGGTATGTGTACCGGACTCGGAGTAGTAGACTTCAAAGTCAGCATTGACAACGTTACATGCCTCAAGAGCCTTATTCAGGTACTCTGTGGAGGTGTCGGGATCATATACACTGTAAGGATCATCGGGCCATTCAACGGGAACATCGAGGATGGACTTACCGGTTGCTTCCTCAGCAACAACGGCGCGACGATACATACGGGTGTTGGGGGTTCCGCCGAGGATCTCAGCGAACTCAACACGATCAAGACCGTAATGCAGGGACTTACGGAAGTCGTGGTTTCCAAGCAGGTTGTTATACTTGGGGTTACCGGTGTTGATCCACAGATATGTGACGGAGTCATTGTAGTAAAGTCTTACACGGGGATCTTCGTCATACTGTTCCCACTGCTGATAAAGCAGATTGCAACGGTCAAGCTGACCTGCTTCGAACATTTCGAGGGCGGTATTGGAGTCAGTAACAGTGTAATATTCAATAGCGCCCAGCTTGATGTCATCAGCGCGGACATAGTTTTCGTTACGGATCATAGTGATCTTGCCGTCGGGGATCCACTCGGTGAGGATATATTCACCGGAGCTTGCCCAAGTGTCAACACTTGTGCCGTAGGTGGTGTAGCTTCTGTCGTCGGACATACAAGCCTCGAAGAGGGGCTCATAGAGCATATAGCCCCAAACGTAGGAGCCCATAACGTCGATAACATGCTGCTGGTTGGTGGGGTTGACAGAGGTGACTTCGATGGTGAAATCATCGATCTTCTTCAGGCCGACATCTTCCCAATCAACTGCAACACCGGTCATATACTGCTGCTGATATTCATATGCATTGACTATCTGCATATAACTGTTGTTAGTCAGCAGAGATGCCTTAACATTAAGCAGGTCGGGGTCGATACACATCTTGAAGGAATAGATAACGGTATCAGCATTCATCTGAGCATTTTTGCCGGCGGTTACGCCATAATCTGCCCAATAGTAATCCTGACGGATGGGAATCTGCCAAACTTTGCCTTCTTCGTCCATCTGCTTGGGGAAGTCAGCAGCCAGCATGCACTCTGCCTGATAGCCGTCGCCTGCTTCATTCAGATAGTCTCTGTAAAGAGCGGTGGTCAGGGGGCGGATAACGGTAGCTGCGTCTACGCTGACGTGGGGGTTAAGGGTGGTAACAGAAGCGTTAACATAGTCACGATATGTGCCGTATGTAGGCTCCTTTTTGTTTGCATTACATCCGGCAAATGCTGCAACGAGCATCAAAGTAGCCAGGATAAATGCCAAATACTTCTTCATGTCAGTATCCTCCTTAAATAAATGCGGCAAGCACTTCTTGCCTGATAATATTATAAATGATACCACCGATTTAATATTTTTGCAACATTTTATTCCCCTTCTTGCAAACTTCGTCATTTTGCTTAAATATTCCATTCTCTTTTTGGTTATAATGCACAAACTATGCTATATATAGTTTGTGCATTATAATTCAAGAAAAACTATAATAAAAACACAAGACCTGCCGCAAGGGCAGGTCTTATATACTGTAAACCTATATATTACTCGATGATCTCAGAGTAAACCTCGCCGAAGCCGTAGCCGTTTATACGTTCTTCAACGGGAAGCTTGACTCTTTCGGAATAAAGAACCTTGGAAGCCAGCTCATAGAGAGGAATACGGAGATACCACTCGTCAACCAGCAGTCTTTCCATCTCGAGGCACAGCTCAACAGTCTTCTTTTCGTCAAGAACTCGTACAGCCTCATTAGCCTGAGCAAACAGTTCTCTGTACTTATTTGCCCACTCGTCAAGACCTACCCAGCACATTGCTCTCTGGGGAGAATCGGGATCCCAGTAGGTCATTGTGTCGATGGGGTCATCGGAGGGAAGCAGAGAACCGAGGTTGAACTCATAAGCGGTAGGCTCGGAGGGATTCCAACGGCGCAGTGTGTATGCGATATTGGAGGGAACAACACGGATCTTCATATTCAGACCTTCGAAGTTTTCGTTGATCTGACGGGTAAATATCTCAGCGGATGCACGAACGTGGGTACTTGCCTCAGAGTGATAGCACTCAAGGTTTGCACCGGTGATGCCAACTTCTTCGTATGCCTTAGCAAGAAGCTGTGCAGCCTTGGCGGTATCTCTTACATTGTAGGGATCGTCAGCCCAATCAACGGGAACCTCAAGGATGGACTTACCGGTCTCTTCTTCAGCGATAACACAGCGGCGGTACATACGGGTGGAGGGGGTGCCGCCCAGGAAATCTGCAAACTCAACACGGTCAAGACCGTAGTGGAGAGATGCGCGGAAGTTGTAGTTGCCCAGCAGGTTGTTGTTGTTGGGGTTACCATTGCTGATCCATACATATGTAGCGGAGTCATTGTAGTAAAGCTTTACGCGGGGATCTTCTTCATACTGTTCCCACTGCTGATAGATAAGCTCGCAATGGTCAAGCTGACCTGCTTCGAACATTTCAAGAGCGGTGTTGGTGTCGGGAACGGTATAATACTCAATAGCGCCCAGCTTGATGTCATCAGCGTGGACATAGTTGGGGTTACGGATCATTGTCAGCTTACCGTCGGGGATCCACTCCTTGAGCATATACTCACCGGAGCTTGCCCAGGTGTCAACGGTAGTACCGTAGGTGGTGTTCAGCTTGTCAGCGGACAGGCATGCCTCAAAGAGAGGCTCATAGACCATGTATGCCCATACCCAAGAGCCCATAACATCGATAACATGATCAACATTGGTGGGCTC
>CAZOSH010000087.1:0-5809 GCA_964582395.1 uncultured Oscillospiraceae bacterium
GCTGCGGGAATACCGTCAAGGTGGAATCTGCCCAGAGTTTTGTTGCCTGCTGCCATATCGCGCTCACCCTGAAGAACATGGATCTCAACAGAGGGCTGATTATCTGTAGCAGTGGAGAATATCTGCTTCTTGTTTACGGGGATAGTGGTGTTGCGCTCGATGATCTTGGTGCAAACACCGCCCAGAGTCTCAATACCAAGAGACAAGGGTGTTACATCCAGCAGCAGAAGGTCCTTGACCTCGCCGCCCAGAACGCCTGCCTGAATTGCTGCACCGATAGCAACACACTCGTCGGGGTTGATGCCCTTGAAGGGTTCTTTTCCGATAATGCCCTTAACTGCTTCCTGAACAGCGGGGATACGGCTGGAGCCGCCCACAAGCAGGATCTTGGTGATCTCGCTCTTTTCAAGTCCGCTGTCGCTCATAGCCTGACGGACGGGACCCATAGTAGCTTCTACCAGGTCACGGGTAAGCTCGTCAAACTTTGCTCTTGTGAGTGTGAGATCAAGGTGCTTAGAGCCGTTTGCATCTGCATAGATGTAGGGCAGATTGATATTGGAACTCATAACGCCCGACAGCTCGATCTTTGCCTTTTCAGCAGCCTCGCGCAGACGCTGCATAGCCATACGATCACCGCTGAGGTCGATGCCCTGATCCTTTTTGAACTCAGCCAGCATCCACTTGACGATGCGCTCGTCAAAGTCATCACCACCGAGACGGTTGTTACCTGCGGTTGCAAGAACCTCGATGGTTCCGTCACCGATGGACAGAATAGATACGTCGAAAGTACCGCCGCCAAGGTCATAGACCATGATCTTCTGCTCGTTTTCCTTATCCATACCGTAAGCCAGAGCTGCTGCGGTAGGCTCGTTGATTATACGCAGGACTTCAAGACCTGCGATCTTACCTGCATCCTTGGTTGCCTGACGCTGTGCATCAGTGAAGTATGCGGGAACGGTGATAACAGCCTGGGAGACCTTTGTGCCAAGATAAGCTTCTGCATCGATCTTCAGCTTCTGCAGGATCATTGCGGAGATCTCCTGGGGGGAATAGGTCTTATCGTCGATATGGGTCTTGTGATCGGTACCCATTTCTCTCTTTATAGAGCTGATTGTTCTTGTGGGGTTGGTTACTGCCTGTCTCTTAGCAACCTGACCGACCATACGCTCACCGGTCTTGGAGAATGCTACGACAGAAGGGGTGGTACGTGCGCCTTCGGCGTTTGCAATAACAACGGGCTCGCCGCCTTCGATAACGCTGACGCAAGAATTGGTTGTACCAAGGTCGATACCAATAATTTTAGACATGATTTTTCCTCCGTTTATTATAAATATTTTTTATTTTCAGTTTGCTACCTTGACCACTGCGGGTCTTAAAAGTCTGTCATCGACGGTATATCCGTCCATAAGCACCTCGGCTATGACATTTTCGCCCAAGGTCTCATCGTCTACGTGAAGCACTGCGTTGTGGAAATTAGGGTCAAAGCTGTCGCCCACCTTTGCGCAGGTCTTGACGTGAAGCTTTTCAAGCAGTTCAAGTGCTTGCTTGTGCATCATCTTGACACCTTCATCGGCGTCGGGCTGAGCTGCTCCGCGACCGAGATTGTCAAGCAGTGGAAGGAATGCGTTGATTGCCGAAGCCTTGCCGTCACCGAAGGCGCTTTCGCGCTCGCGGGTGGTACGCTTTCTGAAATTATCATACTCGGCAAGCACCCTCTTGTATCGGTCGTCAAGCTCTGCGAGCTGAGTGCTGAGCTTTTCTATCTCGGCTGACTTTTTATCCTTTTTGCTTTCCTTTTTGGTCTCTTTTTTGACCTCTTCGGTCTTTACTTCTGTTTCGGGAGTGGCGGTTGCTTCCTCCTGATCAATTTGCTTTTCATTATCTGTGTTCATCATTTTCTCCTATGTCTGTCGGGTGTGAGCCTAACTGTCTTACCGCCTGTTTAAATGCAGTAAGATGAGCGCATGCCCGATGGTAATCCATTCGCGTGGGGGCGACTATTCCTATTATTCCCTTTGTATGACTGTCTATGTCATAGGTAGTAAAAACAAAGCTTGCATCTTTTGCTCTGGGATCTCCCAATTCGGAGCCTATCCTAATGCCAATGGGTTCATCCCCTGCTTCGTCGAGCATATCCATAACCTTTTCGGAATCGGAAAGATATTCCATAAGCTCCCGCGCCTTTGATGCATCTTGATATTCACGCATATTGAGCAGCTTTTCGGCGCCTTCAACGTGAACCTTATTTCCGTCGCCTTCGCGCTCAACTTCTTCGATAAACTTGATCACCGCGTCAGCCAATCTGAAAACCGAAGCATCATTGCCCATACTGCGAGCAATAGAGGGAAGCAGGTATTCCACTCTGTTTTCGGCGAGAGCAAGGTTGAGTGCTGTTGAAAGCATTGCAACTGCCGACTGATCTATGGGTTCATAGGAGCGGAACATTTTGCTCTTTACCTCGGATGCGGTTATGAGCACCACTGCGTAGCTGTGACCGCTGTCTGCGGGGATCAACTCCACCTTTTGAACCTTTGCGCCGCTGGACTTGACCGCCGAAACGGTGGTCTGATTGGTCATAGAAGAAATGACCCTGGATGCGGTGTAAGCCAGATCGTCAAGCTCGTGCAGCTTGCCTTCAAGCTCCATTCTGATGGCGTCTATCTCAGCGGTAAGTCCCGCTGCCGAATCCATCAGCTCATTGACATAAAGTCTGTATGCCGCATATGACGGCACTCTACCGGCTGAAACATGGGGCTTTTCAAGATAGCCCATTTCTTCAAGCTCGCTCATCTCGTTGCGGATGGTTGCCGAAGAGATAGGTCTGTCAAATGCCCCGGTCAAGGATTTTGACCCGACCGGCTCGGCGGTGTCTATGTAGTTTTCAATAATTGCCTTGAGTATCTGGCGCTTTCTTTCCTGAAGACCCATTTTGCCGCCTCACTTTCTTTTTAGCACTCTTTTGTTCTGAGTGCTAAATATAGTTTAACACTTTTTTCCTCAATGTCAATAGTTTTGTATGAAAAATATGTAAATAGCATATGTATTTTTTCACACTCGGCGTTTAAGTGCTAAAAAATAGGGAGGCTGTCGAGCCTCCCCCGTTATTAAGGTTAAGGGAAAAACAGATTTCTTCGCAATACGAGCCAACGCGCCGCAGACAGTACTTTGTGTACGGCAAGGCGAGGCGGCGTGGTATTGCGGAGAAAGGTGTTTTTCTTATCAATATAAATTATTAATATGTAGTTATCGCAGTTTTATGAAAAAATCCTTTAAGACTGCGGCACATTCTTCCTTCATAAATCCGCCGTAGAGCCTTGGCTTAAAGCCAAATGCTTCCTCAAATATGTTGATAACGCCGCCGCAAGCGCCCATATTTGAATCAAAAGCACCGAAAACAACCGTATCAATGCCTGCATTGAATATTGCTCCCGCGCACATAGGGCAGGGCTCAAGGGTAACATACATGGTGCAGCCCTGAAGTCTGCGGCTGCTTAGTGCCTTGCAAGCCTTGTCAATGGCTTCTATCTCAGCGTGATGCAGGGCATTCTGCCGCTCTTCACGCATATTTCTGCCTTCGGAGATGATCTCACCGTCCTTGACAATAACACAGCCTACGGGAACTTCACCTGCCGCAGCGGCATCATATGCCAGTTGCAGAGCCCGTTCCATATATTTGTTTTCAGGCATTGATATCACTTCCTTTGACAATTGCAAGGTTTTGCATTATATTATATAAGGTATGTAAGGATTGGATTATTTTTAAAAACTACCCCTCCGTCAAAACCTACGGTCTTGACACCTCCCCTGACAAGTGGAGACGAGGTTCACCAATAATCAAAATGTTCGGAAAAATCGCAAACAAGAGGGTATTATGGAAAGCAGTAAAAAAATACTCAACGCGCTGAACGCCGCAAAAATTAAATATGAACATTATACCCACGCGCCCGTAATAGATGTGTTGGACAGATATCCTATGAATCTTTCCTTTAATGGGTGTGTGTGCAAAAATCTTTTGGTGACTACAAGAAATGAGGCCAGGTTTTTGCTTTGTATGTTGCCTGCCGAAAAAGAAGCAGACCTTAAGGCAATGCGGGATCGTTTCAAAACAGCGCGCCTTTGCTTTGCAAGCACCGATGCCCTTTCCCGCCTGCTTGACCAAGTTCCCGGCAGCGTGGGAGTTCTGAGTGTGATAAATGACCTTACCGAAACGGTGGAGGTAGTGTTGGATTCATCACTTGAAAATGCTCCCCGAATCGCCATGCATCCCGGTGTAAACAACGAAACGGTGGTAATGTCGGGCGCAGAGCTTGCTCGTTTTATTGCCGAAAACCGAAAGGTGCTGCATTATTTCGACTTCTGAGTCTTTTTAGTGGATCTCTTTTTAGTGATCTGCTTTTTTCTCACTGAATATCCAAATGTGCCAAGCCTGTCCCCAAGCGCAAAATAAGTGCCGTGAGCGTAGCTTAATAGGTTGCACTTTTCGATCATCAGTCTGCCGTCCTTGTCAAGATAGGCAGGGTCTACGTTTACGGCAACTATATCTGCCATAAACATATCGTGTGAGCCAAGCTCACGCACATCAAACACCTTGCATTCAATACTGATCGGACATTGGGCAATGGTGGGTGCGGAAACCTTTTGTGCAGGCTCGGCAGTCAGCTTGCAAAGGGCAAACTTATCGGTATCTCTACCCGATTTGACTCCGCAGGTGTCAACCTCTCTCGCAAGGCTTTGGGGCGGCAGATTTATGACAAACTCGCCGCTCTCTTTAATTATATTATGGGAAAAACGCTCGGGGCGCACCGAAATATATGTACGGGGCGGCTTGGAGCATATAATTCCCGTCCAGGCGATGGTCAGGACATTGGGCTTTTCCACACTGCCGCAGGAAACAAGAGCAGCGGGCAGGGGAGCCAATATTGCCCCGGGATTCCAGGATACCTTTGCCATAAAATTACCTCATTATCATTCTTTATCATCAACAATAAGCAATACGGCAGGAGCAAGGTCTCCTTGCGAGTCGGTCACGCCGCGGGTCTAACATCACACTGTGATGTTATTCAACACCGCGTCGCCGCTACGCTACCCTGCCCTACACTATTATATTATACAAGTTTTCTATCCCTTGACGGGAAGCACGGATCACGTTAAATAACCCGCTCTCGCAGGTGGGTTCGCTGCCTCTCCTTTACGCTGCTCCCAACGTCGGCATAATGCCGGAGGTCTGCAAGTGGGGAATGGACTCCGCGATCCCTTTTAACACTTTGTAGGTTAAATAAAGTCGACCCATACTCCCTGTCAAGGGATAGAATGATCTGCTCGGATATTTAATAGATCAATAGCCTTCTTTGCGGGCTTCTGCCTCGTCTTCGTCCTCAAAGGCTTCTTCAAGTCTTTCGGAGAAGATCTGGAACATTTCGTCAAGCTCATCTTCGTCGTCAAGGGTAACAAGTATATCCTCGTCGCCTTCCTTTTCGACCTTCATAATGATAAGCTCATAGCTCTCTTCCAACTTCATCTCTGCGGGAATGAAAGCCATATAGATAGTATCGTTGTACTCAACGGTGTCAAGATGCTCAAGCTCTATTTCTCTGCCGTCCTCATCGGTGAGAACTACGTAATCGTTGCCGTATTCTTCGCTCATTTGTACTTCCTCCGTTACACTTTATAATATGCTTGTTTTATGATAATATTATACAGTATATCGGCATAAAAGAAAATATATTTTCCGATAATTTTACCCCTTGACAATTAAATCTTTCTCTGTTATACTTATTCAGACAACAAAGAGGGACATTAAACCGTCCTC
>CAZOSH010000088.1:0-5716 GCA_964582395.1 uncultured Oscillospiraceae bacterium
TGTGATGACACTGATCTGCGTCCTGAGGAAACGAAAAATCAAACAAAATATGTAGCTAACTGAACGGTCGATTTTTACTATAACCGAATAGATGGGCATTATCATAAAGGGAAGATAGTTATAAACCATTCCCAAAACTACAGCGCCGTCTGTGTTTATAAGGGGAATATAGTCGACACCTAATGCTGAAAGCACACCTATCTTGCCTAAGAACTGATTTATTAAACCGGTATTTTCTAAAATGGTCATCCAAGAATAGGTACGCAAAATAAAGTTGATCCACATTGGT
Organism: uncultured Oscillospiraceae bacterium; assembly: GCA_964582395.1. GTDB lineage: Bacteria > Bacillota > Clostridia > Oscillospirales > Butyricicoccaceae > RGIG3513. The sequence continues at coordinate 290 of CAZOSH010000088.1, forward strand.
AACATTATGAGCATCATTGAGATGCGCTGCATACCGGGACCTTCCTTTGAAAGCATGTATGCAAAAGGATAACCGAGTATAAGAGACACGACTGTTGCGATGAAGGCAAGCCATAAACTTCTGCCGAATACTCTTATGTAATCCTTCATAGCAGAAACATTTTCAAAAGAAAATCCACCTTCTGCAGTTGTAAAGGCATAGATCACTATAAGAATAAGGGGAATGACCACAAACAATGCCATCCACACCACATAGGGGATAGACAGAAACTTTTTACGCATTTTTGTCCTCCTCTTTGGGAGTCTTATGCATAATGTGAATATCATCAGGATGCAGGTAAATACCTACATTGTCTCCAACAGTTGCATTTCGAATTGAATGAACTGTCCAGGTAGAGCATTCACTTTCTATTCTTATTTCATAATGAACACCCATAAATGTAACAGATGTTACTTTGCCGACGATCTGACCTTTGTCATAAGGAGTCAATGTGACATCCTCAGGACGGACGACAACATCAACGGGTTCATTATCAGCAAATCCACTGTCAAGACAGGGGAAATCTGTACCGCAGAAGTTAACAAGAAGATCTTGCTTCATTATGCCGTCAAAAATATTACTTTCGCCGATAAAGTCAGCGACAAAAGCATTTTTAGGTTCGTTGTAAATGTCAACGGGAGTACCGATCTGCTGGATAATGCCTTTGTTCATTACTACGATGGTATCACTCATAGTAAGAGCTTCTTCCTGATCGTGGGTAACATAAACAAAGGTTATACCGACCTGCTGTTGAATAGACTTAAGCTCGTGTTGCATCTCTTTGCGAAGTTTAAGATCTAATGCACCAAGAGGCTCATCAAGTAAAAGAACTTTGGGGTGATTGACAAGAGCTCGTGCAATAGCGATTCTCTGCTGTTCACCGCCGGAAAGATTGGAGACCTGTCGGGTCTCATAGCCCGAAAGATTAACAAGACGAAGCATTTCTTTTACTTTTTCTTTGATCTTAGCTTCAGGAACTTTGGCTATTCTTAAGCCGAATGCGATATTGTCATATACGTTAAGATGGGTAAAAAGTGCATAACGCTGAAAAACAGTATTAACAGGGCGTTTATGAGGGGGGACATTGTTAACTGGTTTACCGCTGAAATATACTGTTCCTGTATCAGGTGTTTCAAAACCGCCGATAAGACGTAAAGTGGTTGTCTTTCCGCAACCGGAAGGACCGAGAAGAGTTACAAACTCTTTATCCCTTACATACAGATTCAAGTTCTTTAAAACTTGTTTGTCACCGTATGATTTGTTTATGTTTTCCAAGAGAATAAGCCGTTCAGACATAATACCCTCCCACTATACATGTAATCAAATTGAGTATAGCACTTTTTTCGTGTATGTCAATCGATTTTTCGCAAAAAAATTGAAAAAATAAGAGAAAAACAAAGACAGATTTAGGATAACTTTAATTTCCTTTGAAATGCTTTGATTTTCTCTTGAATTCTATGTTAACGACTTTTTATGAATTTTGGAGGAACCAATCCTTGAAATCAATTTTTTCTACTTCGAAGGAGCGTCCCGTAAGGTATGACAGTATCCCTGCCTCTGTTTTGAAACTGAAGATCAGTTTATATGAGCAAAGAGTTTGACCTTTAAAAGGTAATCCTCTGTTTTGTGCAGCAGTACCATATTTTGTATCTCCCACCAATGGATGTCCTGCAGCAGCAAGTTGCGCACGGATCTGATGTGTTCGGCCTGTAAGCAACCTGCATCGCAACAAAGCAAGCCCGCCTTTAGAGGAGATAACATTATACTCTGTTTCGGCGGTTAATGCACCGCGGCTTCGGTCTTTGTCGATAAACACTCTTTTTTCAGTGGTGTCGCGGCGCAGAAAGTTCTTAAGAGTTCCTTTGGCAGGCTTTGGTGTGCCGTGAACAAGACATATGTAGTACTTGTCTATCTCCCGTTCTTTTATCTTTTCATTTAAAATACGGAGTGCTTCTGCGTTTTTGGCGGCAATTACGATCCCTTGTGTGTTTCGGTCTATTCTGTTACATAATGAAGGCGCAAAGGGAGAGTCGTCAGGATCCCATTCGCCGCTTCGGTAAAGATGAGCCTTGATGCGATTTATAAGAGTGTCATCTTTTCCGCTTTCGTCTTCGTGTACTACCATTCCTACAGGTTTATTTACAAGAAGAATGTTTTCGTCTTCATAAACTATGTCTATAACATCACTCACGCGAAGATATGCATTTTCGGCAACAGGAGCATCGAAGAACTCATCGTTAATATACAGTTGCACAGTATCGTTTTCAACCAAACGATAAGATGCTTCTGTTCGTTTTCCGTTCACTTTGATTCGCTTAAGCCTGAAATATTTGTGCATTAAAGACTGAGGGAGCGAAGGAATTGCCTTGCTTAGGTACTTGTCTAGACGCTGTCCTGCAGAATTTTTGGTAATAATGTGTTCTTTCATAGTAAAAAATCCTTGACTTTTGATGTTATTATCAATATAATATAGGTTGCGTATTTGTGAAAGGACGAACTATGAAAGTAAGTTTGAAAGAACTTCAGTCGGGAGTCGTCTCTCACATCGACTTTGATTATACCATAGATTTATCAAAAGAGGAAGTAAACTTTGAACGCCCTTTTGAAAAACCTGTAAGATTTTTCGGAAGTATTTCCGATATGGCAGGTGTTTTGAACCTGAATGCTGAGATCGATGCTGATGCATCGGGTCATTGCGCAAGATGCGGCAAGGAGATAAGTTATAAAAAACAGGTCTTTGCTGATTTTGTGTTAGTGCAAGAGGATGACGGAACGGCGGATGAAGGCGATGGAGTCTTTGTGGTTGGTGACGAGGTCGATCTTGATGAGATACTTGTGCCTGAATTAATACTTAATATGGATATGGTTGTTCTGTGCAGTGAAGATTGCAAAGGATTGTGCTATAAGTGCGGAGCCGATCTTAACAAAAGTGTATGCACCTGCGACAGATCTAACAAAAACCTGCCTTTTGCGGATTTAGCAAAATTATTTGAAGACAATAAATAAAATGTTTACATACTTAGGAGGTGTACCCCATGGCAGTACCAAGAGCGAGAATATCCAAGCAGAGAAGAGATAAGAGACGCAGTGCTAATTGGAAGCTTGCATTACCCGGCGTTTCCAAGTGCCCCAAATGCGGAGAACCCGTACTCTCTCACAGAGCCTGCAAGGCTTGCGGCACTTATAACGGTCGTGAAGTCGTAAAAGTAGCAGAAGACAAATAAGCAGATGAAACGGAGAGGGTAGCAACCCTCTCTGTTTTTTTGGAGTTAAATGATGAGTGCATTAATAAAAGAAGTAGAAAAACGAAGCTATGCTGATAAGGCAGGCATAAAGCCCGGTGAAAGATTATTGTCTATAAACGGACATTGTATTAGAGATGTTTTGGACTATGATTTTTATAGCTATGATCGTCTGCTGACTATAGAACTTGAAAATGAAAAAGGCGTGCGTACGGTAAAGATCAAAAAGCCTGAAGGCAGTGACTTGGGGCTTGAGTTTGAGACTTACCTTATGGATGCACAAAAGGGTTGCGCAAATAAGTGCGTTTTCTGCTTTATAGATCAGCTTCCTAAAGGGATGAGGAAATCCCTTTACTTCAAAGATGATGATGCACGTTTATCATTTTTGTTGGGTAACTACATTAGTATGACTAACTTGTCTGATGAGGACGCAAAGCGTATTATTCAGATGAGGATTTCACCGTTGAATATTTCTGTTCATACCACCGATCCCGAATTGCGAACTCTGATGTTGGGAAACAAGAATGGAGGACCATCACTCAGACATTTATATGCATTTTGCGAAGCGGGTCTTTCTGTCAAAGCGCAGATTGTTGTTTGTCCCGGACTTAATGACGGAGAACAGCTTGAAAAAACTTTAACTGATCTTTCAGCATTGTATCCATCTGTTAAGAGTATTGCCGTCGTACCTGTCGGACTCACAAAGCACAGAGAAGGACTTTATCCTTTAAAACCTGTTGATAAAAATGCTGCAAGAGATATAATAGAAGTAGTAGACAACGCAAGAGCTAAAAATATTGCGGCAGGTAAACCTGCAATGTGTTGTGCTGCTGATGAATTGTATCTTAAAGCTCAACTTGATTTACCTGATTTTGACTATTATGAGGGCTTTGCTCAAATTGAAAACGGAGTCGGACTTTTGGTTTCTTTTGCTGATGAGCTTGATTCGATGCTTAAGTTCCAGGATGAGTTTGACGCACCCCAACCTTTCTATATAGCCTGCGGTCTTGCTGCCGAGCAGTTTATGAAGGATTGTGTAGCAAAGGTAAAGAAAAAATGTCCTGAGCTTGATTGTAAGGTTATAGGTATTCCCAATGAGTTTTTTGGTGGAATGGTTGATGTCAGCGGTCTTGTGACAGGCGGAGATTTAATCAACCGTTTGTTAAAAGAAGAAAAAAGGGCAAGAGTACTTATCCCTGATGTTATGTTAAGACACGGGGAGACAGTATTTCTTGACGATGTAAAAGTAGAAGATGCCGAGGAGAAGCTTGGCATGAAGATAGAAGTACACACCCCTGATGGCGGAGAGTTCCTCGAGGCCATAGTTTATGGAGGAGAAAATGGATAAGCCTGTAGTAGCAATTGTAGGCAGACCTAATGTTGGAAAATCTCAATTATTTAACAGAATAACCGAGAAGAGACATTCTATTGTTGAAGACACACCCGGAGTGACACGCGACCGCATTTACGGTGATGCTGAATGGAGAGGACGCAGCTTTACTGTTATTGATACCGGCGGCATAGAGCCTCGTACTGAAAATGAAATATTGAAGTTTATGCGTGAACAGGCTTTGATAGCGATTGATCACGCAGATGTTGTTGTACTTGTTGTTGACATTCGTGTCGGTATGACAGCTGCCGATGAGGAAGTTGCAACGATGCTTAAAAAATCTAAAAAACCTGTTGTTGTAGCTGTAAACAAGATGGATTCCCCAGGTGAGCCCCCCGCGGAGTATTATGAGTTCTATAATTTAGGACTTGGTGAACCTATCGGTCTTTCTGCTTTGCACGGAAGCGGAACGGGCGATCTGCTTGATGAATGCTTTAAATATTTTCCTGATGATATATACTCAGACCAAGAAGAGACTGCTCCTATCAAGGTTGCTGTTATCGGAAAACCAAATGCAGGAAAGAGTTCGCTTATCAATTATGTTACAGGTGAAGAGCGTGTTATCGTCAGCTCTGTTGCAGGAACTACCCGTGATGCTATTGACTCAGTTGTTGAGCGTGGAGATGATAAGTTCCTCTTTATTGACACTGCAGGTATCCGCAGACACTCTAAAATTGACCAGGCTATAGAAAAGTTTTCTGTAATGCGCGCCCAGATGTCCATTGAACGAAGCGATGTCTGCATAATAATGATAGA
>CAZOSH010000089.1:0-5684 GCA_964582395.1 uncultured Oscillospiraceae bacterium
CTTCGATCTGAGTAAAGGAAGCGGAGTCAATGTTAAGAGATGTAACATCACAGATAATTTCGTTGGAATAACGCTTGGTCATATCATTGTCGATCTTCCAAGCAGCTTGAGTAAGAACACCCTGGGGTTCGATAACACGATGTACGCCGTACTTATTGCCTTTCATTGCCATAATAATTTTCCTCCTAAAATTTATTTTTTATAAATATTTTAATTACTTTTTAAGTCCAAGAATTTCTCTTGCCTCTGCGGGAGTTGCAATTTCACGGCCGAGAAGTTTTGCAAGAGCAACAACCTTTTCAACCAACTCGCCGTTTGACTTTGCTTTCTTGCCGCGCTCAAGATAAATATTATCCTCAAAACCTACGCGGACGTGACCGCCCATAATAATTCCTGTTGCAGCCATAGGCCATGCGCCTCTGCCGACACCTGTAACAGTCCAAGTAGAACCTGCAGGAATCTTGTTAACAAGGAATGCAAGATTTTCGGGGGTTGCGGGTGTGCATCCTGCAACACCAAGAACAAAGTTGAACTGCATAGGAGCACCGGGAACCTGACCCTTATTAGCCATATTAAGAACTGTATCAAGATGACCAATCTCAAAGCACTCATATTCAGGCTTGATATTGTTCTGAATCATTCTTTCACCGAATGCTCTCATTGTAGGCATATCGTTTACAAAGATATCATCTCCGAAATTGCAAGTTCCGCAGTCGAGAGTTGCCATCTCAGGCATAAGCTCTGTGGGCTGGAGACGTTCTTCAGGAGTCATACCTGTTGCTCCGCCTGTTGAAGGAATAAGAATTGCATCGGGAACAGCCTTCTGGATAGCTGTAAGTACTTCACGGAAACGTTCACGATCCTGAGTGGGTGTACCGTCATCCCAACGTACATGGACATGAATAACAGCAGCGCCTGCATCATAAGCAGATTTTGCTTCACGAACCATTTCTTCCACAGTATAAGGAACTGCAGGGTTGTGTTCTTTAGTTACTTCTGCGCCGCAAATAGCAGCGGTAATAATCAATTTTTCCATTATTTAATTCCCTTTCTATACAGACTCAGCAATCAGTCACGGGGTACATTCTGCTTTGCCTTGGGAGTAACGCAAGTACCGGTTGCACGGCAAACAACGATGGGCTCAGCAAGTACATCTGCTGCGGAATCGTTGATGTCGGGGCGAGAAACGATAACCTTGCGTGCTTCAAACTTCATCTTGCGGGAGGTGTTACCCACGTGAGTAATTTCACCTACTGCCTCGATATAGTCGCCTGCATAAACAGGTGCGAGGAACTCGATGTTGTCATAAGCGCAGAAAAGACCCTCATCACCATCCTGAAGAATGAGGAGCTCAGTAGCAACGTCACCAAAAAGGTGAACCATATGAGCGCCATCAACAAGATTTCCGCCGTAATGTGCGTCCTTTGCGCTCATGCGAAGTCTAATCATTGATTTCTTTTCCATTTCTAAAAACCTCCCAAATAATATTTAAAAATAATTACTGACAAACAAAAAAGCGCCATGAGAAAAGGTAATTTCCCAATAGCGCTCCACGGTTTTAAAAAAAGCTATCAACAATTCAATTATGAACCGTTGATAGCTCTTCATGTCACCCATGACAGGAATGAAATACTGAACCCCATTCCCAAGCGCGGTAGCGGAAACAACACCCGTACTTTCGGCGACATACACATTAACCGTCATCATCGAGCGTCCCACTCTTGGCATATGACGGGTACCTTGTATCTCGCACCTCTATCCATTAAAACAACTATTAATATTTACATCTATGATTTTAAACCTTATGCAGTAAATTGTCAATAATAATTTTCTGCAAGTTGAACAATTTCAGGTTCTAAATCCAGCAATTTACATATGTTCAATGCATCTTTTGGACAATCTTGCTTTCCCTCCACTTTATACAAGCCATAATTCATATGTTCTGCAATGGTGTCTGCACCCCTATATTTTTCTGTATGCTGAATTTTTTTCTTCAACATATCAAAGTCAATATCCTTAAGTCCAATGACCTGATAATGTGCACCGGCATACTCCGCAACATTATCATAATGTGTTGAAAGAACAGAAAATGTTGTCTTATCCTGAAGCCACTTGGTTGTTGCTCTGACAATCGCAGCTCCTTCATCAGGATTGGTTCCGCGCGCAAACTCATCAAGCAAAACAAAAGTCTTATCATCAAGTTTTTTTGCTATGGAATTAAACTCAATTATTTCTCCGCCAAAACTCGACAATCCCTTATCAATCGACTCCAAATCTTCCGAGATGATATAGATATTATCCAGCATTGCAACTGTTGCTTTTGTTGCAAATGGATAGATTCCGCAAAGGACCAATAGTGTATTAAGCGCTGTGGTTTTAAGCGCTACGCTTTTCCCGCCCATATTGGCACCCGTAACAACAGTAGCCCCGGGATTAAGAGTAATAGTGATTGGTGTAAAGTTCTTTTCCTTTTCAGATAATAAGTCTGCGATCTTAGGATTGATCATATTTTCCATAGAGATAATTCCCTCGGAAATAATAGGTTTGCATGAAGGATACTTACGTGAAAGTTCTGCTTTAGCAAAGAAAAGATCAAGCTTGCAAATAGAATCAATATTCACAACCATTTCATTAAGATAAGGAGCAAGATTTGAAGACATCTCTTTTTTTACTTCAAACTCTGCCTCTTCCTCTTTAGCGGCTATTTTTGTCCTCTCAATAAGAAGATCATCTTTGTTTCCTTCTCCCGCACGGATCATAAGTTCAATTGCTTTCTTTTGCCTTCTAACTTCACGTAAGACATCTGAACAAGTTTCACTAATGTAAAAACTGGGTACTCCTATTTTATCAGGGTCAACGATATCAAGCGCATTATTAAGATCAATCATATTTATATTTTCAAAGGCAATATGATTATTTAAATTATTAAAAACTGGATATATTTCCTTAAAGGTAAGCAAAAAACGCTTAATTTCAAAAAGTTCAACCTCATTAAGTGAAGTGACACGGCACTTTTCGATAATAGGGCGAATATCCTTTAAATGCATAAACGAGTGATTTAGTTTACCAACAAGTTGAGGATAAATCTCAATCGCCATAATACCCTTTTCTACATTATTCAGTTCAATTTCAAGCTCATTCTTCTGTAACGAAGAATACGGTGAAAGTATTTTGATTTTTGCCGAACCATAACAAGAGCAAGGCTCCAACATATCAAGAACATACTGGAACCCCATTTCATTTTTCTTTTCAAAACTAAGTTCCATTACATATCCTCCGCATTAAAAACAGGTAGCATTACATTTTTACGAACTGCATCTATAAAACTGTCCTTATCAAAATGGAATCCGTAAGCAGAAAAAGGATTAACAGTTATTGCTACCGGATTAACTCCTTTAAGTACCGAAAAAGTGCCGCCTTTTATATAGACTTTTTCGAATATATGTTTGCTAAGCAAAAACTTACTTCCATCAAAAGCAACAAACTTAATACCTTCAAGATTAGTTCCCGACATTATCAGCGGTTTAAGAACCGTATCAGATACTGCTCCGCCAAAATATATGCACTTTATTTGTTCTTTTCTCTTTTTAATTACAAGTTCAAGCTGCTTTGGTTCACACTTTTCACAACTAAGATCATTAAATACTATGAGACAGCCCCTCTCTGCTTCTCTTTCTATAACACAAATACTACTGCTATCTGAATATACAGGCAATGTAAGAAGCTGAGATATGTAGCCGGTTTCTTCTGCAACAATGTCCATATCTTTATTAAATGATGCACCTGTTGCAAGAATAGTAGCATCGGAAAGATTATGGGTACAAAGACTCTTGCGACTGAGTGCGCCATCAATCAATACCTTTTGCGCACCAAGCTCTCGAAACTTTTCCTTAACTACAGAAAGCTGATCTACCAATGAAGGACCGGCAATCTGAACGGCACCATCACTTAAGGCCTTAAAAATTATAACCTCACCCATAGGAGTGGATATCCCTGTCGCATCTAGTATTTCCTTTGTAACATCACAGTACTTAAGCATTTCAAAGGCTGTTGCCACAATCGTGCCACTCTGTATATAAATACCGGGTTTATTTGTTCCGGTAACAAGGTCACTTCCTTGGCCGTCGCGGCCGATGGAAGTAATAGCAAAGTTAATATCTTCATCAATCAATTCGGATATAATTCTATTAAGAACGGTAGTTTTTCCTGCATTTTTGCACATACCGATAATCGAAACAGAATAAAAATCACGAATAAGATCGAAAAATCTCAACTTTACAACCTCCTTCTATGAAATATCGAGAACATCAGAAATGATGGTATTAGATACAAAGAATCCTCTTGGAGTCAATCTGTACACGCCCGCTTCATATAAAGCATGGCCCGATGCAATATATTTTTGCAATTTATTAGCATATGGTTGAAAGCTCTGTTTGAATCTACGTTCGAATACCGATTCACTTATTCCTTCAACGGTCCTTAGTTTGAGCATTACATACTCACCACTTCTGTTTTTGATAGGAATGTCATCAGCATCTACGATGACAGATTCACCATTTTCCAAAAGCTTGATATATTCTTTTGCATTACGGATATTGCTGTATCTTTTATCTCCGTAAAAGCTATGAGCAGCCGCACCTATACCGATGTACGGACGGACATCCCAATATCTGCTGTTATGAGCGGACTCATAGCCTTTTAATGCAAAATTTGATATTTCGTACTGCATATATCCGTTGTTCTCAAGGGTATCAATTGCAACAAGATACATATCAGCAATATAATCATCATCAGGCAATTGTGGATTTTGTGAAAATAATGGTGTTCCCTCTTCAAGAGTAAGAGAATAACAAGAAATATGTCTCGGTTTTAAGGAAATAACGGCTTCAATGGAATCTTCCCATGACTTCATAGTTTGATTTTCCAAGCCATACATCAGATCCAATGAAATATTGTCAGTACAGTACTTTTTACAAAGCTCAACGGCTTCACAAGCTTTGGAGAAATCATGAAGTCTTCCCAAAGATACAAGCTGATCATCATCCGATGATTGCACACCCATTGATACTCTATTTACTCCGGCTTTTTTAAGCTGTTTGAAAAGTTTTTTATCCGCACTTTCAGGATTGACTTCGACTGTAATTTCAACATCACGAGTAAGATTGAATCTTCTCTTAATCTCTTTAAGCAGAACGGAAAGTCTTTTTCCTCCGAAATAGGAAGGTGTGCCTCCGCCGATATATATAGTATCAACCTTAATCTTATATCCCCCAATTGAATAGTCATCCAATTGCTTGATCATTGCTTGAAGATAACTATCCATAAAAGCGGAATCGCAGCCTGCTAAAGAGTAAAAATCACAATAATCGCATTTTTTCTTGCAGAAAGGAATGTGAATATAGATTCCAACACTTTCAAGCATCTATTAATCCTCATCAAGACGCAAAACCGCCATAAAAGCCTCTGTGGGCATCTGTACCGTGCCAAGTGAACGCATTTTCTTTTTGCCTTCCTTCTGCTTTTCCAACAGTTTCTTTTTTCTGGTTATATCGCCACCGTAGCACTTGGCCAAGACATCTTTACGCATAGCTTTGACCGTCTCACGTGCAATAATCTTGCCGCCGATAGCAGCCTGAATAGGAACTTCAAACATCTGACGAGGTATATTATCTTTGAGTTTTTCG
>CAZOSH010000090.1:0-5679 GCA_964582395.1 uncultured Oscillospiraceae bacterium
CGGCTGTGGCGGAACAGGCAGACGCGCACGTTTGAGGGGCGTGTGGGCAACCGTACGAGTTCAAGTCTCGTCAGCCGCACCAAAAAAGCACTTGTTGAATCAGCAAGTGCTTTTATTTTTTAATACTTTTCCCTATGCACTTTTTCAGATAATACTATATCCGGCACCTCATAAGGAGGGCGTTTATCAACAGGCCAACCTATTGAGAGAATAGCTTCAAGCTCATAGTTTACGGGATACTCAAGCAATTCTCTCAAATAATCACAAGATGTCCTACCGTCAAAGGCTTCTCTGCTTCTGCCCTGTATCCAGCAGCTGCCCAATCCAAGCGAATCTGCCATAAGATGCATCTGTGTCATTGCAATGGAGCAATCCTCTATCCATACATCGGTTTTTAACTTATCAGCAATAACAACTATGGCGCAATCCGCACCCGACAGCATATCTGCCGCGCCCGTTCTTGCTCCAACAAGCTTGTTAAGCATTGTTTTGTCTCTTATGACAACAAACTCCCAAGGTCTGACGGCTTTACCCGACGGTGAAAGAAGCCCCGCCTTGAGGATCAGATCAATCATCTCATCGGACACTTTTTCGCCTGTATATTTTCTCACACTTCGTCTATTCTTCATTATTTTTAAAAGATCATTCATCTCAAACATCCTTTCTTTTAAAATTATATCCTTAACTTGCTTTACATTCAACAGTCATTTCATAAATAATTCCAGCAATTTTGCCAAAGCCCGCGGCACTTTACATACATATACCTTCATGAAATACCCCCTTTATGGGTATTATATGCCCAAATCAACGCAAATGCCACTGTAAAGTTATTTCACATTACAGTGGCATTGTTTATATCATTTCACGGGGATACTAAAATGAAATTCTGTTACATTATTTGCGCTGCTGACCTCTACATCTCCCCCATGTCGGTTAACAATGGTTTTTACGATATACAAGCCCAATCCGGAGCCGCTTCGAGAGTCGGTGCGGGATTTTTCTCCCTTGAAGAATCTGTCAAAGATATACTTCCTGTTTTCTTCGGGAATCTCCGCGCCAGTATTTGCAATATTAAAATTCAATTGTCCATTCTTTTCACCAATAAAAATGGTAAGCTTACCATTTATATCAATAAACTTGAGCGCATTATCTACAAGATTATATATGACCTGGAACATAGCATCGTGGTCAGCGTTTATATTAAGTCTGTCAGGGATATCAAGGTCAAGGTCAACATTCTTCTCTGATAATTTCTGTTCAAATCCGATAATGATACGTCTTACAGTTTCGCTGATATCAAAATTGGTATAATTAAGGGACTTTTCTCCCGATTCAAGACGAGAGGTTTCAAGTATGCTGCTTGCCATACGGGACAGCCGTTTGACTTCATCCGATACGATACGCAAGTAGTATTCTTGCTTATCAGGTTTTATCGTTCCGTCTATCATTCCGTCAACAAAACCTGCAATTGTAGTCATAGGTGTACGCAAATCGTGAGCTACATTAGCAACAAGTCCTCGGCGAGTCATTTCTACATTTTCTACTGACTCTGCCATATTATTAAAGCTTGCAGCCAACTCATACATTTCGGTCTTATATTTTGGCAAAGGAACACGAACCGAATATTCTCCTCTTGCGAACCTTCTGGCGGCATGAGCCATTTGTCTCAACGGCTTGACAGTCTGTCGAACAACAATTATGGTAACAAAAAGTGTTACAAGCAGAACGCCAAAGGTCATCATAACAAAATACTGTGACAGCTTATTAAACAGATCAAGGTTTCCCGTTGCAGGAACAGCAACAAATATATATAAGCTGTCTCCTTTTATTATCTCTCGTTTTGTTCCCGCTACGAAAGATGACTCTTTAAGATATCCGCCTAAATTGGAAACCCCGCTGTATGTGCGATTATCTTCAATAGAGTTTATTACCTTTTGCGGCACTGTTTCTCCGGCTGAATACTCAACAAATCCTTCCTTATCAGCTACAAATAATATTGCTCCACTGCTCTCACAAGTAATAACAGTACTGTCGCTCTCTTCGGCTATCTGGGTTATATTGGTTTTATACATCTTATAAACGCGATCAACCGTGTTTACATCTATATTCCCTTCCATATCAACGCGAAGCTGAATATATGAAACCGTACTTTCTACAGCTTTTTCGAGAGCAGAATCAAGTATATCCTGCTTTTCTGCAGCAGCAAAGCGGTTTACCTGCAGCAGAAAAAGCCCCCCCAGTACCACAAAGCTGAAAACCATTATCATCGCATTTATTGCAAAATGTTTCGCAAACAGGCTTTTCACCTGTATTCACACCCTTTTCTCAGTTATGAAGTTCGAACTTATATCCGACTCCCCATACCGTCTTTATTTCCCACTGTGTGGATACATCCTGAAGCTTCTCACGCAGTCTTTTAACGTGAACGTCTACGGTACGGGTATCTCCAAAGTAATCAAACCCCCATACATCATCAAGAAGCTGCGCTCTTGTAAAAACGCGGTTGGGTGAGCTTGCAAGGAAATACAGCAGTTCTATCTCTTTGGGAGGTATCTCCATCGTAACTCCCTTAACAACAATATTAAAGGCATTCTTATCAATTGTTAAATTGTCAAATTCAAGGCGCTTGGGCGCTTCATCATCTTCAAAACGACGGAGAACAGCCTTAACACGAGCCATAACCTCTCGCATCTCAAAAGGCTTTGTTATATAGTCGTCAGCGCCGAGTTCAAGCCCTGCAATCTTATCAAGCATCTCGCCCTTTGCGGTAAGCATAATAACAGGTGTTTTGGAGAATGTCCGAAGTTCTCTTATCATCTGTGTTCCGTCCATTACGGGCATCATAAGATCGAGCAATACAAGATCGGGATGAACCCTCTTGAATACTCGTAATCCCTCAGCACCATTCTGTGCCATTTCTGTAATATATCCCTCTTGCTCAAGATACATACGCAAAAGTTCGCGAATATTGCTTTCGTCTTCAACAATTAAAACTGTTTTTGGCATATCTTTCACTCCTATTTCAGTACTTCTGTGTTTATTATACTTTAAAATGAGAACAATTGCATTAAAGAATTGTAAATAAAAGTATCTCTTTTAAAAACTTTCTCTTTACCAACTCTGTAAAATTGTGTATAATTCTTTGCGGAGGAGATTAAATTATGAAACTAGGTATCGTCGGTTTGCCCAATGTTGGCAAAAGCACACTTTTTAATGCATTAACAAATCTTAAGGCAGAGTCTGCAAATTATCCTTTCTGCACCATTGACCCAAATGTAGGTGTCGTCAATGTTCCCGATCGCAGACTTGATGCTCTTGCATCAATATATAACCCCAAAAAGATAACCCCCGCAATCTTGGAATTTGTCGACATAGCAGGACTTGTTAAAGGTGCATCCAAGGGTGAAGGTCTGGGGAATAAATTCCTTTCTCATATCAGGCAAGTGGATGTCATTGTTCACGTTGTCAGATGCTTTGAAAATGAGAATATAATCCACGTAGACGGCTCAGTTGATCCCGTTCGCGATATAGAAACCATAAACCTTGAGCTTATTCTCGCAGATATGGAAGTTCTCACCCGCCGCATTGATAAGGCAGAAAAGTTGGGTAAGGGCGACAAGAAATATCTTGCAGAGGCAAGTATGCTCAAAGATCTTATGGCACATCTTGAAGAAGGTCTTCCCGCCCGCACATTTGAAGCCCCCGATGATGAGGCAAAAACCATCATTTCGTCAATAGAACTTCTGTCGGATAAACCCGTAATCTATGCCGCCAATATGAGCGACTCCGATATGAGCGAAGGCAGTGCCGACAACCCTCTCTTTAAGGCAATCTCTGATTTCGCCGCTATGGAAGGCAGCGACGTCCTTTCTATCTGCGCCTCGCTTGAAAGCGAGATATCCGAGCTTGACCCCGATGAAAAGGAAATGTTTCTTTCCGACTTAGGTCTGCAAGAATCCGGTCTTGATCGCTTGATCACCCTTTGCTACAGCCGTTTGGGACTCATTTCCTATCTTACCGCAGGCGAACCCGAAGTGCGTGCGTGGACTATCACCAAGGGTACCCGTGCGCCTCAAGCTGCAGGAAAGATCCATAGCGACTTTGAGCGCGGCTTTATCCGTGCAGAGGTCGTCAGTTTTGAAACTCTTATAGAAAGCGGCTCTTTTGCGGCAGCCAAAGAAAAAGGTCTTGTCCGCAGTGAAGGAAAAGAGTATGTAATGCAGGACGGCGACGTTGTCCTCTTTAGATTCAACGTCTGATATGGAGCAAAATCTCACCGAGAAAAAAACAAGGTATTATATTCTCGACGCATATCGGGGACTTTGTGTAATATTGATGATCTTTCATCATATTGCATTCGACCTTGTTATATATGATTATATCCCCGAGTGGCTGATCTTTAACCCAATACTTGATATTCTGCAGCCATTCTTTGCAGGTTCATTCATTTTGATGTCCGGTATTTCCTGCCGCTTTTCACGCAATAATCTCAAAAAGGGCATTATACTCGCCTTCATTGCTGCAGGGGTATCTTTAGTCACCTATTACTTCACTCCGGATATGTATATATCCTTTGGCATACTGCATTTTCTTGCTTGTGCATCCATACTTTATGCCGTATTTCACAAGTTGTTCCGGAGCGATACAGTATTTTTAATTATTTGGTCTGTTTTTTTTGGAATAGCATTCTGTCAATTCCCCATAATGATAGAAAAGGAAGGCTATGCATTTTTAGGCTTCCCGACCCCATTCTATGCATCAGGTGACTACTACCCTATTCTCCCTTGGATCTTCTTATTCTTTGCAGGCTCATGTATTGGCGGATTCATCAAAAGAAAGAAAATGCCCTCCATCTTCTATAAAGTACGCATTCCTTTTCTCGAAAAAATCGGCAAATACAGTCTGATCATCTATCTTGCCCATCAGCCTTTGATATACGGCATAATGCTGCTGTTGGAGAAATACGGAAGTTAAACAAAAACACCGAAGCCTTTCTGCTTCGGTGTTTCTATTTAAAACAAGCTTTTTACATCAATATATTTTCCATCTTTGGTTATACTGACATGAATATGGTAAGGCTGATTGCTTTCAGCGATTGCTGTACCACCTGCCGTGCCCACTGCATCCCCCATTTTAAGCACATCACCTTTTTTAACTACCGCTACCGATGACAGTCCCGAATAAATGCTTATGATCCCGTCTGCGTGTTTAACGGATACAGACCAGCCCATAAGCCCATCTTCAAAGACATCTGTTACCGTTCCGTCTCGCACACAAAAAATTGTGTCTCCCTGCGTGCAGGAATAGTCGGTTCCGTTGTGAGTACGCCAGTCTTCCATAGTTATATCATACACAAGCTGGTCCCCCGAAAACTCTCTTATAATGTCCCCGGCTGTAGGAGCAACAGCATTGGGTAACTGTACTACAGTCTGATCATCAGGATCTGACATTGTGGGGTCATCAGTTGTATCGGGATCAAAGGTTGTACCCGGAAAAGTTCCTGTATTATCCGTCTGTGAATCTTTATCAGGATCATTTGCCGCGGGAGTATCCCCTATATCAGGATCAAATATAGAATCTATATCTATCGTGGAATCAATTGGAATATCCTCTACTGTATCAGTAAAGAACAGTACATAACCCGAAACGCCTATTGCTAAAACGCACAGACCCAGGATT
>CAZOSH010000091.1:0-5587 GCA_964582395.1 uncultured Oscillospiraceae bacterium
CAAGATGGCGATTGCTTTTGCAATCTACACCTCATCAGTCACGCTTCGCTCGACAGCTTCCCCTCAAGGGGACGCCGCACTGTACAAACCTTTCACACCCTATTCTTTTTCTCCTCTATTCTACACAACTACTAATAACTAAAGATTTTCCTACAAAAAACGGAAGTCACCGATCTGGTAACTTCCGTTAAATACACTATGTTCAGGCATCCCTACGTTGGCATTATCCAAATCAGGTTTCATGGGTCGAAGGTAATTCCTTCCTCTCAGCCTGTCACACAAGCTCCCCACTGTTTAATTGTCGAGTTTATTGTAATACTGTTTTTTGATAAATGCAAGTATTTTTTTCACTTTATTTTTACTTCCATTCGCAGGTCGGGTGAAATGATACGGGTAATCATTGCCGCCGTCTCACTGCGCGCTACAAATGTATTGGGTAAAAAGCTTCCCTTGCTATCCGAGCCCGTCAGCACTCCCGCCCGATAAAGCAGATATATCTCCTCTGCTGCCTCATCGGTCATTTTTACATCGGGAATGGCATTGTCGGCAATATCATTTTTCTGCTGCAGATCGGCAGAACTGACAGCGCGGGCAAGCATAAGCGCCAGTTGTGCTCTTGTGGCAGGCTTGTTCAAATCGGCAGTTGCGGCGGTATATATCCCCTGCTCTGCCGCAAAATCAACATAGGGCTGATACCATATTGATGCGCCATCGGTGTTTATCTCCACTCCGTGATAATAGCTGTAGATGCGCGATGCCACTGTGATTGCCTCGGCAACCGTCACATTTCCCTTGGGAGAAAAGAGCTTGCTTCCCACTCCCTCCATAAGTCCCGTTTCAAAGACAAGCGCCACATTATCGCGGTACCAGTCAGCCTTTTTCACATCGGTGAAAATGCCGTCTTTATAGCTCTTTTCCTTTGTAAAGGCTTCAAGCAGACCGTTGCCTATTTTTGATGTTACCGCAAATGGCTTGCTCACAAGCACCTTTGATGCGCCCGAGCCATCGGAAGCCTCTATTTTAAGGACATAATTCCCCGCCTTCAGCTTGCCGAAGCGGATATAGCTGTCCAGGTTTGCAATATCATATTTTGTACTTTGTGGCGCAAAGCTTTTGACCTGCTCGGTAGCTTTGCCGTCGGGATAGTAGATACCCACCGTCACCGAAGTAATGGTATATATTGACGATATTTTTCCGCTGAGATAGTAGCCGCTGCCGCGGGTGATCCTCTCAGGAGCATAGCTCCCCTCGCCTATTGTAATAAAGGCGGGCACTTCAACATAGTCAAGGGGGTCGGTGCGGTCATCGCCGACGCGCATTTCAAAATGCAGATGAAATCCCGTAGACCTGCCGGTAGAGCCCACAGTGCCTATCTGCTGCCCCTTTTCCACCTTTGTGCCGTGGGCAACATCAATGGATGTGAGATGGGCATAAAGGGTGGTCATTCCGTCGGGATGCTTTATATAGGCATAATTGCCGTAATTGTTTCCGCAACCGCATTTTTTAAGCTGCTCTTCATCCTTGCCGTAATTGTGGGTACAAGTATTGCAACCGATGTAAAGAGTACCGCTCTCCGAAGCGTAGACGGGCGTACCCTTGGCGGCGCGGATATCAATGCCGCTGTGATTCTGCGCTTTGCCCGTAATGGGGTGTATTCTGCCGCCGAAATAACTGGTAATATATGTATTTGTGCCCTTAAGCGGCCAACTGTAATCGCATTTTACCTTTTGGTAATCGGCTTCAAGTGCCGCCTTTGTCAGCGCCCCGTAAATGCCGTCGGCGGTAAGCCCCTTAAGGCTTTGATAATTCTTTACCGCTTTTTCGGTAAGTGCCCCGAAAGAGCCGTCAACCTCAAGCCCCGCGGAGTTTACCGCATTGAGCATAGTCTGCAAAGCCTTGACCCCGTCACCCTTATCCCCTTTTGAAAGGGTATCGGTTGCAAAAGCGAACAAGCTCTGCGTTAACAGTATTATTATCAAAAGCACCGATAAAGAGTGCCGAAAATATCTTTTCATAAAACCCAAGCTCCTCTGTAAATATGCTATTATTGTAACATATCCAAGCCTATCAGCGCAACAAGAAGAAAAAACCACCCGACTTGGGTGGATTTCATTTAACTTATTTAAATCAGTCAGCGGTGTAGGGAAGCAGAGCAATCTGACGGGCACGCTTGATAGCCTCGGTCAGCTGACGCTGATGAGCGGCGCAAACACCGGTCATTCTGCGGGGGAGGATCTTGCCTCTCTCGGAGATGTACTTACGGAGCTTTGCTGCATCCTTATAATCAATGCATTCAGCCTTATCTACACAGAACTGGCAGACCTTGCGGCGGCGGCGAACTTCGCCGTGGGGACGCTCGGGTCTCTCGTTGGTCTTTTCCATAATAATTTCCTCCTTATTAGATTAGAAGGGAAGATCGCTATCGTCATCAGGCATGGGGAATGCGGACATTCCTGCGCTGAGATCGAAAGGCTCGGGCATAGTATCTCTTGCGGGAGCATCGCCGCGCTTGGAGTCTGCAAAGAAGACTTCGTCTGCTACGACTTCAACACTCTTACGCTTTTGACCTGCCTTATCTTCCCAGGTGCGTGTCTGGATCTTTCCGGACACTGCAACCTGCATGCCCTTGGTGAACCACTTAGAAACAAACTCAGCAGTGCCTCTCCATGCGACGATGTCGATGAAGTCGGTCTGAGCCTGCTCTCCGGGACGGGAGAAGCTGCGGTTTACGGCAAGGGTAAAAGTAGTGACCGAAGTGTCACTTGCGGTCTTGCGGAGTTCGGGGTCTGCAACTAAGCGACCCATAAGGATTGCTTTGTTCAGCATTTTTACTCCTCCTTACTTCGCAATGATCAGTGAACGCATTACGCCTTCGGTTATACGGTAAATACGATCCAGCTCAGCGGGGAAGTCGGGAGCGCTCTCAAACTCGACCAGAACGTAGTAGCCTTCGTTCATGTCGTTGATGGGATACGCAAAGCGACGCTTGCCCCACTCGTCCACCTTAGCGATAGTACCGTTCTTCTCGATGAGAGTCTTAAACTTCTCAACCAGAGCGGCTACGCCTTCTTCACCGAGGGAAAGATCGGCGATAAAGATGGTTTCATAGGTTCCTTTTACTTTAGGCATTTTTTGCACCTCCTTATGGACTTGTGGCCTGCATCTATTCGGCAGGCAAGAAAGTTTTTAGCGAAATTGCATAATTCGCTAATCTAACAGAGTTATACTACACGAAAAAATATTAATTGTCAAGTATTTTTTACCTTTTCCTAATACTCTTCCCATCAAAAATATATCCCCGTGTCATTCTGAGCCTTGTCGAACTTTTTCCGTCAGATCCCGAATGATTTCATAAATCATTCGATCCTCGCAATGCTCGGATTTCGACTTCGTCCCCGTCATTAAGAGCGCAGAGCAAAACCGACGTAATCGAGGTCTTTGGGGACTTCGCTCAGGATGACAAGACGGAAAAAGCGCCAAGCAATGCGCAAGCGGAATCTCGGGGATTTATTTTTACCTTTTTCCCAACACTTCTGCCAAGGCATCGGCAAAAAGCTGAGCCGAGTATATCGCCTCTTCAAGATAGTTTGCGCAGGTGCCTATTTCAACCAACATACTCCCCGTGCGGAAATGCTGATTAAACCGTGCAGCACGTATATTCATAGGCCGCGTAACACCGGGATAAAGCTCTTCAAGCTTGCAATGCACCTGAAGCTGAAAGCTCATATTATCCCGCCAATTGGGATGATTTAGTCCTCCCCCATCAGTACCAACCACAAACATTATCTGAGCGGCATTTTTGCCCTCTATTTCTGCGGTGGCTTTATAGTAACCGCCACTTGCGGTCAGCACGGCATCACGGTGAAGGTCAATCACTATCTGTGCCGTGGGGTACTCACGGAGCAGATCATCAATTGTCTCCCTTGCCCTGTCATATGCCCCCGTATAGTTAGGGTAATCGCAAAGGTCAAGGCAATGTACGGTTTTTATGCCGTAACCTTCCAGCGCTTTTTTCAATTCCTCCCCCACTCTTAAAACGCTTTGGTATTCGTCAAGGGTGCGGTATTCATCACTTGCCTTATATGTATCGGAGCCATGAGGCGTATATGCCTCGGTGCCGTGGGTGTGCATTATTATCACCTGCACCCCCTCCTCGGGCAGGGTCACCGACACCTGCTTGCTCAAAAGCTCCTGGGCATCCACCTTGAAGTTCGTATCATTGCGGAGCTTTATTTCCACCGACTCGGAGGGTTTCGGTGTGGCTTGGGGCTCTTTTAAAATGTTGTCCAAAATGCCCCAAGGTGCGGCGCTTTCAAAAAGGCGGTTGGGCAGAATAAACCGAACAGGCTCCCACACCGAAAAGCCGCTGTCGGTATCTTTTTTCTGCCCGCCCTCCACATTCAATTCACTGTATATAAATGTTACTATGCACATCAGCACTGCCAAAAGCGGAATGACGGCATATTTAAAGCCGTGGTTGTCCTTTTTCATATACTTCCACCTCGTGAAAGTATATGCCGCTTCTGTCACTTTCAGCACAAAAACTGTTCCATATCAGCAATGGTCATATCCCCCTGCAGAGCGATATTGATCCCGTAGCCCAACACCTTGGCGCTTTTTTCGATCAACGCATCAATATCCTTGGGTGTGACCAAAAGGTCGGGAAAGTTTGACACCTGCACCGCCGCACCCGCTCCCTGCAGGGCATCGGCAACAATGGTGTCGGCATCCACCACGGTGGGTACTCCCAAAGCTATTACGGGCACGCCAAGGGTATTTTTATCCAATGCTCTGCAGGCATTGTAAGCGCCCGCCCCGGGAACTATGCCCGTATCGGATATCTGAAAGGTGCGGCACAGTCTTTTTGTGGAAAGGGATGCCAGCGCATCAATGGCAATGACCGCCGCGGGATGTACCCTGTCACAAATACCCTTGACTATCTCTGCAGTCTCAACACCCGTACAACCGAGCACCCCCGCATTGACAGCACAGACCGACCGCATCCCCCCAAAGTATGAAGGCATACGGCTGAGCAGATGTCGGGTGACGATTATTTTATCCACCGCCGCAGGCCCCAGACTGTCGGGTGTTATATATCGGTTGCCCAGACCTACCGCAAGAATAGTACCCTCCTTGGGCAGCAAGGGCGCAAGCAGCGACCCAATCAGACGGGCGGCAATTTCTATGCCCTCACTGTCTGCCTGCCAATCCTCCCGCGCAGACAGAGTTATATATGTGCCCCGTGGTTTGCCGATAGCTTCTTCTCCTTCCTTTGAGCAGACTTTTATGCGGCTTATCTTCATTCCTTCCTTTTCAAAAAGCTCACTTTCGATACCGCCCGAGCATTTTTCGGTATCTTTTATACGCTGATGAGCCTCCAGCGCCATATCTGTACGGCCTGTCATATGGCTTTTCACCCCTGTTTTTTAGATTTTCTGTTATTTTTTCGCATAAATGTGAAAGTATTCAAAAATAATCCTTGCTTTTTTCTTTTGGTTATGGTAACATTGTAATGCTAAAAGTCAGTCTATAAGGAGGTCGTATCTGTGCCCAACATTAAGTCTGCAAAGAAGCGTGTTCTGGTTTC
>CAZOSH010000092.1:0-5541 GCA_964582395.1 uncultured Oscillospiraceae bacterium
ATAAGGTCAAGTCCAAAATCAGCAAGCATCTGTCTGCAAATACCGCAGGGAGTACAAAAGTCATCTGTTGATGCACAAACAGCTATGACCTCAAAATCTTTCTTTCCTTCGCTGACAGCTTTGACTAATGCAGTACGCTCCGCGCAAATAGTATTGCCATAGGAAGAACCTTCAATATTACACCCGCCATAAACAGAGCCATCCTTGCACAGCAATGCAGCCCCCACTCTGAATCTCGAATAAGGTGCATGTGAATAGTTCATCATATCAATTGCTTTTTCAATAAGCTTGCTGTACTTCATAAATAACCTCCGTTTATAAAAACAGCGGGGGTAAATACTCCCCCGCTGCATTTTTCAGCTTATTCAGCAGTCTTCTTCAGCTTCTTCTTCGATTTCGTCCAAAAGTTCGCTGAAATCAAACTCAAGCTCTTCGCCGCATGCAGGGCATTTCATTCCGCCTTCTGCAAGCATATCTTCATCAAGAACTATCTTTTCAGCGCAAGTGGGGCACTCGAGCTCGTAGTAGACCTCGTCGCAATCATCGCAATCACAATCGTCATCACAGCAGTCGCAATCACAATCATCATCGTCACAACAATCACAGCAATCGTCATCATAGCAATCGCAGCAATCATCGGTCAGCTCATATAGCTCATCCATTGCCTCTTCGATCTCTTCAAAAGCTACATCATACTCATCAAGAGTATCTTCGATAGCATCAAGCTCGTCGTGAATTGTTTCAGTCTGAAGCTCAAGGTCAGCAAGTTCCAAAGCAATATCGTTAACAACATCAACGATTGCAGCAAGAAGTTTTCCTTCATTGGTGCTTGCTTCAATATTCATACCCTCCAAAAGTCCCTTCAGGTATGCAGTTTTTTCAGTAATTGTCATAGTAAAACGCTCCTTTCAAACAAGACACGCCAATTAGTCCTTTGCTCTTTCAAGATATTCGCCGGTACGTGTATCTATACGAATTCTTTCACCTTCATTGATGAAAAGAGGTACGCGAACAACTGCGCCGGTTTCCATAGTAGCAGGCTTTGTTACGTTGGTTGCTGTATCTCCCTTAACGCCGGGCTCAGTCTCTGTAACTTCAAGAACTACAAAGAGAGGAGGCTCGATACCAAAAACATTGCCCTTATAGGAAAGAACCTTAACAACCTCGTTCTCCTTAACAAACTTAAAGCCATCGGAAAGCTTATCAGAGTTAAGAGGAAGCTGCTCATAGGTCTCAACGTCCATAAAATAATACAGATCTCCGTCATTGTAGAGATACTGCATATCTCTTCTGTCAACATAAGCATTCTCAAACTTATCTGTAGGGTTAAAAGTACGCTCAACAACAGCACCGGTTATAACGTTACGGCACTTTGTACGTACAAAAGCTGCGCCCTTACCGGGCTTAACATGCTGGAACTCGATGATCTGAAGGACATTGCCTTCCATCTCAAAAGTTACGCCATTTCTAAAATCGCCTGCACTTACCATAGTTACAGTCCCCCTGAATAATAAAATTATCTAAATATTAATGTAAAGATAATAGCATATTTTTACCAACATTGCAAGTAAAACACTTATAAAATAATAAGTTTTTTCGGATAACTTGTTAAGTTTACATTACAATCTTGCTTTAAACAGAGCATATCCTCTATTCTTACCCCAAAATGACCCGGGATATATATGCCAGGTTCGATGGTAATAATACTTCCGCACTCAAGCTTATTATGATTGGAGGGACTGACTCTGGGTTCTTCATGGATCTCTATACCAACGCCATGACCTAAGGCATGTCCAAAATATTCACCATACCCTGCAGAAGCTATAATATCTCTTGCCGCCTTGTCAACTTCATATCCCGTCTTACCCGCTGCCGCGGTGGCAATTCCCGCAAGATTGGCTTGTAAAACAATATCATATACTTTTTTCATATCATCGGTAACGTTACCAAGTGCAACGGTTCGTGTCATATCTGAACAGTACCCGTTAACAACAGCACCAAAATCAAAGGTAATAAAGTCGCCCACTTCAATAGCTTTATTATCAGGTGTCCCGTGTGGCATACTGGTTTTGGCACCCGAAATAAGTATTGTAGGAAAAGAAGTCCGTTCCGATCCAAACACACACATCAAATATTCGAGTCTGGCTTTACATTCGTTCTCTGTCATCCCGGGCTTTATCTCGCCCAGAAGTACATCCATCGCCTTTTCGGCAATTCTTTGTGCTGCAACAATATTTTCTGTTTCCCACAGTGATTTAACCGACCTGAGAGCAAACATCTTATCAGATATGCCGACAAAATCACATTGTATGGATCTCTTTAATCTTTCATATTTAAAGACACTGACACTCTTGTCTTCAAATCCTATTTTCTTGATACTCTCAGAAGAACAGATACTGGTGATTTCCTTATAGTAATCATTGTTGGGTACAGTCTTTGTTAAATATCCATATGGTGTTGTTTTAATCTGCGCAATCTCAATATATCTCGAATCTGTAAAGCAAAGCGCCTTTCCATTTTTTGTAATAAAAACTACACCTTCAAAACCGCTAATGCCCGTCATATATGCGGTATTTTCTTCACTTATAAGTAAGATAGCATCAAGATTATTGTCAATTATGAGTTTTCTAATATTCTCTATACTTTGCATCAGAACTCTCCGGCATTCAAATATATCTTTTTAAGTACTAAAGCATCTTGTGCCTGCGTGCCTGCAGACTCACATATAACAGTTGGATAAAGCTTATACTTTGCAAACAAAGCAATCAACTCAGGTGAAGGGCCAAACTCCGAATTACCAAAAGTCAAATGTCTCACTTCCCCGCCGTTACCGTACTCAATACGGCTGAAGTGTACGTGCATTTTTGAAGCTTTCTCATATCCTAAACCGTCGATCAGACTCAAGAGAGCTTGTCCAAAAGCTGATTCATTATCAAGTGCGCCATGGGTTCTTGAATTAAGGTGGCCGAAATCAATGCAAGGCAAAAGTCTGTCATCACTTTGGCAAATTTTGATAACCTCTTCAAGCGTACCAAGAACATTGATCTTCCCCATAGTTTCAATGCACAGTTTAACATCGCCCAAACCGCACTCTTCCATAGCAGAAAGCGCCTTTTTAAGATTAATAACAGTATTATCAAACGCTTCTTCTCGTGTTCTTCCCGACAATCCGCCACAATGAACAACAACACGTTCTCCGCCCATTGCCTTTACTATTTTGCATGAATCCACTATATATTTTACATTCTTTTGAACTCTGTCTTCGTCCAAACTTGAGAGATTAATAAAATACGGTGCATGTAGCGAAAGAATTATACCGTGTTCCTTGGCCTTTTCACCAAGCTCACAAGCTTTTTCCTCTGTAATATTGATTCCTCTACCGCACTGATATTCATAGGCGTCAAGACCCATTTTTTTTAGATACTCAGGCGCATCGAGGCTTGATTTATATTGTTTGGAAAAGTTCTCCTCATTACCACCCGGTCCAAATATTGCTCTTTTCATTTTCTTTTCTCTTTCCAAAATATTTTCTCCAAAAGATGTCTTGGTCCATAATACCATAAATAAGTGTCCAAAGAATCAACGATAAGCCCTTTCATTCCGCACAATCTTGCTCCAAGCATATCGGTAAATATCTGATCGCCTATCACACCAATCTCTGAATGCTTCAACTTTAAATCTGCGGCCGCCTTATAAAACCCTTTTTTAAAAGGTTTCTTTGCAAGATAGGTCCAGTTTGCTCCCAAACTTTCTGCGAAGTTTTTCACTCTTTCAGGGTGCTTATTATTTGACAAAACATAAATTGCAATACCACCATTTTTAAGACTGTCAAGCCAATCCATTACCTCTTTTGTTGGGTACTTATCCTTCGTTTCCATCAACGTGCCGTCAATATCAAGAATTATACCTTTTATGTTCATTCCTTTTAGCTCATCAAGGCTGATATCACTTACCTTTTTATATGTTTTATATGGATACGGTAAAATCATAAGGGGTCACCTCTGTCATAAATGAAACTGTTTCTGAGTATTATTTTAACATATAAAGCCCATATATAACAAGAGGAGAAACCAAAATGAATGAAAGTTTACGAAAGTTTGTCGTAGCAGGGGCATCGGATATTTCTCACGCCGAAAGATGTAGCCCTTCTTGTGTTCAACTTATTTACAGGATAAACGAAAAAGGAACTCTTCAGCGAGCGCAACTTTTTTCGCCTTCAAAGAAAAGTATAATGGGTATTTATGATAATGGTGGTCTCAAAAACTCTGATATCGATAAGCTCATCAAAGATATTCTGACCGAATATATGCGAAGAAATTATATCGGAATATTACTTGATCTGACCGACAGTATCGATACAATTGCCCAAGTGCAGACAATTTGTTCTGTATTATCATCTAAAAGGATATTGCATTTTATTCCTGTTAGTATGGCAGGCTTATCTAAAGATGCTAAACTTATTATCCCCTCATCAATATGCGGTGGCTCACTGCGTGATATTATTTCATCTTACATCAGTAAATACCAACCATCACGTTTATGCTTGGAAATAATCAGAAACAGAAATGATTTTACAATGCCATCATATAAGCCTGAAGGTGAATTCTTATCACTTGAACGATATAAAAAGCTGTTAGAAAAGCATAGTCCCTCTTCATTCTTTTCGGAAGAGCTTGCCTGCAAATACTTCACATACCGCACCTTGGAATGTACGCATTTTGTGCTGTATGATGATCCCGAAACTGCAATTTATAAAATAAACCTTGCTGAAAGCTATGATTTTTATGCTGCATTTATCTTATATTCCGAATGGGGCGAGAACACTAAAGCCATAATCAATGCAAAATAAAAGGACGGGATATCCCGTCCTTTTAAATACATTCTTTACATTTTCTCAACTACTGCAGCACAACGGGCACACAAGGTAGGATGTTCTGCATTCTGTCCTACAGTATCACTGTAGCACCAGCAGCGTTCGCACTTTCCGCCTTCTGCAGGAAGAACAGTTGCACGAACATCAGGATTGCTTTCGCATTCTTTTCCTTCAGTTCCAACAACGACCTCAACCTGAGAAACAATAAGCATTGTCTTAAGAGTATCTGCAAACTGAGCGATTTCAATAGCCGCAGCATCACCGCACTCAAGACGAACCTTTGCTTCTAAGGGCTTACCTATCTTTTTCTCCGCTCTTGCAACTTCAAGTACAGAGTTGATATCATCACGCAAAGCAATAAGCTTGCTCCACTTCTCCATCTTTTCTTCAGAAAGAATATAAGACGAGAAATCCTTATTATATGTGTTGAGAATTATATTTCTTGTATCATCATCCTTACGATGAGGCATTACCTGCCAGATCTCATCAGATGTAAATGCAAGAACAGGTGCAAACAGCTTTGTCATAGATTCAAGAATCATAAATATCGCTGTTTGTGCGCTGCGACGGCTGAGACCGTTACGCTCATCACAGTAGAGTCTATCCTTGATAACATCAAGGTAGAAGTTAGACATCTCCACAACACAGAAGTTGTTGACTGCGTGAAT
>CAZOSH010000093.1:0-5498 GCA_964582395.1 uncultured Oscillospiraceae bacterium
ACCCTTGTTCTTGTGGAGGACTTCTGGAAGATCATTCCCAGTGTCTTGCCCTTGAGAATGTGATGCTCGATCCCGTTTTTCTTTTCATATTTAAGCTGATCGGCAAGATTGAGAATGTCAGCAATCTCTGCCTGACTCAGATCCATAAGCTTTAATAAGTGTTTCATGCAAGTACCTCCTTAATTACGGCAACTGCTTTTTTCAGCTGCTCCATAGGGATATTGAGGGGCGGGAGAAGTCTGACCTTGGTCTTGGCTGTCAGGACAAGCACACCCTTTTCGCGGCAAGCCGCAACGATATCTGCAACCGGCTTTTCGGGGTCGATGCCCAACATAAGTCCCATACCCGTTACGCTCTTGACACCCTTTGCGTCTTTAAGCTCGTTTATAATATACTCCGAACGCTGACGGACACCGCTGAGCAGCTCTTCGTCTATTCTTTCCATTACATTGCAAGCGCCTGCGGCACAAACAGGGTTACCGCCAAAAGTTGAGCCGTGGGTACCGGGAATAAGGGCATTTTCTGTCTTTTCGGAAAATACCACGGCGCCGATGGGAAGTCCGCCGCCCAAGCCCTTTGCAGTGGTGAAAATATCAGGCTGAATGCCTACGCTCATAAAGCCGTAAAGCTGACCGGTTCTGCCGTTTCCTGTCTGGACTTCATCCACGATGATAAGCAGATCTTTTTCCTTTGCGACTGTCTTTACCTCGTCAATAAACTCGGGGCTGAGAGTATTGACACCGCCTTCACCCTGAACAACTTCAAGCATAATTGCACAGCAGTTATTTTCTTCTGCCAGCTTTTTGACCGAGCCCAGCTCGTTAGGATCTGCATAGACAAAGCCTTCGGTAAAGGGCATAAAGTCGGTATGCAGTTTATCCTGACCGCAAGCAGCAAGGGTAGTTATTGTTCTGCCGTGGAAGCTGTTTTTCAGTGTGATTATGGTATATCTTCCGTCACCGTATTTCTCTCTTGACCAACGGCGAGCAGCTTTGATTGCGCCTTCATTGGCTTCTGCGCCCGAATTGCAGAAGAAGACCTTCTTCATTCCGCTTCTCTCACAGATCATCTGAGCAAGCTTTGCACAAGGCTCTGTGTAATAAAGGTTAGAGGTGTGCTGTATCTGCATAAGCTGAGCGGTTACAGCCTTTGCCCACTCCTCGTCAGCGGCACCGAAAATATTTACGGCAATTCCGCTGCCCATATCTATGTATTCTTTTCCTTCATCGTCATAAAGCAGTGAACCTTTTCCCGAAACGATAGCAACAGGGAATCTGCCGTATGTGCCCATAACGTATTTTTTATCAAGTTCTTTTATATTCATGCTTCTGCACCTACAAACATTGTACCGATACCTTCATCGGTAAGTGTTTCAATAATGATCGAATGGGGAACTCTTCCGTCAATGATAAATACCTTCTTGACACCGCGGCGAATGGCTTCGATGCAGCAGTCCACCTTTGGAATCATACCGCCCGAAATAATGCCTTCACGCATAAGCTCGGGTGCTTCGGAAGCAAGTATCTTGGGAATAAGAGTTGTGGGGTCATCCTTATCGCGGAGAATACCTGCGATATCGGTCATGGAAATAAGGCTCTCTGCCTTCAGCTCGCCTGCAATTCTTGCGGCGGCGGTATCGGCATTGATGTTATATACATTACCTTCACTGTCACAGCCGATGGTGGAAACAACGGGAATATATCCCTTGTCAAGCAGGTCGGTGATGGGGGTCGTGTCCACCTTGGTTATCTCACCTACATAACCCAAAGCGGGGTCAAGCTGCTTGGCTTCTATCATATGACCGTCAGTACCGCAAAGGCCAATTGCCTTTCCGCCTGTGTTCTGCAACAGATTAACAAGGCTCTTGTTGACCTTGCCCGCCAAAACCATTTGAACAATATCTACGGTTTCCTCGTCGGTAACGCGGAGTCCATTGACAAACTCGCTCTTTTTGCCCACGCGCTTGAGCATATCGCTGATCTCGGGGCCGCCGCCGTGAACAAGGACCACCTTGACACCGATAAGGGAAAGCAGTACCAGATCGCCCATAACTGCTACCTTAAGGTCTTCGTTTATCATAGCGTTACCGCCGTATTTGACAACGATGATCTTATTGCTGTAATTCTGTATATAAGGCAGTGCCTTAATTAAGACTTCTGCTCTTTCTGCATTACTAATCTGCATAATAACACCTCAGCTTCTGTAATCGCCGTTTATCTTGACATAATCATATGTCAGGTCACAGCCCCAGGCGGTTGCGGATTCATTGCCCGCATTCAGCCCGATATTTATCTTGATCTCTTTTTCAAGGAGTATTTCCTTTGCGATTTCCTCAGAGAAAGGCACGCCCGCGCCGTTTTCACAGACCTTGATCTCACCCTTACTTGACGCAAAAGCAACCGAAACCTTGGTAACATCTACATCTGCGCCGCTGTAACCGATGGCGCAAAGTACTCTTCCCCAGTTGGCATCTGCGCCAAACATTGCCGCCTTCAGCAGACTGGAGGAAATAACCGACTTTGCAACCACTCTTGCGGTCTGCTTTGTTTCAGCACCGCTGACATTGCATTCAAGAAGCTTTGTTGCGCCCTCGCCATCTCCAGCTATCTTGCGGCTGAGAGACTTGGTCACATAGGCAAGAGCCTTTTTAAACTCTTCATAATCCTCGCCCGCAGTTTCGATGCACTTGTTACCTGCAAGGCCGTTGCACATAATAGAAAGCATATCGTTGGTGGAGGT
Organism: uncultured Oscillospiraceae bacterium; assembly: GCA_964582395.1. Classification (GTDB taxonomy): domain Bacteria; phylum Bacillota; class Clostridia; order Oscillospirales; family Butyricicoccaceae; genus RGIG3513. The sequence continues at coordinate 2,740 of CAZOSH010000093.1, forward strand.
ATCTCCGTCAACGCTTATCATATTGAAGCTGTCCTTGACATCTTCGCTCAATGCCTTTTGAAGCAATGCGGGAGAGATTGCCACGTCACTTGTAATATAGATAAGCATAGTTGCCATATTGGGGTTTATCATACCCGAACCCTTGGCGATACCGCCCATTTTACATTCCATGCCGCCGATCTCAAAAGAGATAGCAACTTCCTTCTTAACAAGGTCGGTGGTCATAATTGCCGCCGCGGCATTATCACTGCCGTTGTAAGCAAGACCATTAGCAAGCTCCTGCATACCCTTTGCAATGGGGTCAATACTTAAGGGCTGACCGATAACGCCGGTAGAACCCACGATAACATCGGTAGCCTTAACTCCTGCGTACTGCTCAACAAGGGCGCACATTTTTTCGGCAATCTCAATGCCGTCTGCGTTGCAGGTGTTGGCGTTTCCGCTGTTGCAGATGACTGCCTGAGCAATGCCGTTTTTAAGGTTATTCTTTGTAACCGTAATAGGCGCGCCCTTAACAAGATTCTGTGTATATACAGCCGCTGCGGAAGCAGGCACTTCGCTGACGATCAAAGCCAGATCTTTTTTCATTTTGTTATGACGGATTCCGCAATGGACTCCGTTTGCTTTAAATCCTTTTGCGGCACAAACGCCGCCTTCAATAATTTTCATGATCACACCTCAAGTCCGCAAGTGGGCTCCTTGCCCAATGCTATATTCATACACTCGACAGCCGCGCCCGATGCGCCCTTGCCCAGATTGTCAAAGCGGGCAACCAGCAATATTCTGTCTTCGTTGCCTAAGACTGTGACTTCCATACAATCCTTGCCACTGAAAGCGTTGGAAGCAAGCAAGCCGCCCTCGCCGCCGTTTTCCTTATAGGAGATAACGGGGCCTGTATAGAGATTTTTGTACACCTCTTTGATAGCCTCCACTCCGCCGTTTACATCCTTGGCGAAGAGGGGCACGGTGACCTCCATACCGCTGTAGAAATCAGCGACTATGGGGCAGAAAATGGGAGCGGTGGTAAGACCCGTCACATATGCCATTTCGGGCAGATGCTTATGATTTTGGGATACGCCGTACTGTCTGGGAGAGTCAAGCAAGGTATCTCTTCCCTCGCCCTCGTACTCGGCAATCATCTTTTTACCGCCGCCGCTATAGCCGGTAAGGGAGAAGCAGGTCAGCGCGGTGTCCTTGGAGATAACACCCGCCGCAGTCAGAGGCGCAACAAGTGCTACAAATCCACCTGCGTGACAACCGGGTACTGCAATACGCTTTGAAGCTGCGATCTTTGCAAACTGTTCCTTTGAAAGCTCGGGCAGACCGTAGACAAATCTGCTGTCCGTACGATGGGCGGTAGAAGCATCGATGACCGTTACATCGGGATTTTCCACCATAGCCACAGCTTCTCTTGCTGCCACATCAGGCAGACACAGAAAGGCTATGTCGCAGGAGTTCAGCGCCTTTTTACGGGCAGCGGGATCCTTGCGCTCTTCGTCACTGAGCAGTATAAGCTCCAAATCTTCTCTGCCGGAAATACGCTCGTATATCCGCAATCCGGTGGTTCCTTCTTTACCGTCTATAAAAATCTTTGTCATTTTAAAAACTCCGTTACATATGCTATTTGCTTTTCTACCGATGCCTTGGTGGGACCACCCTCGGAAATGCGCTTGTTTACGCAGGTCTCCAAGGCGATAGCTTCATATACGTCGGTATCAAAAAGCTCTGAATGCTCTTTAAATTCTGCAAGCGTAAGGTCTTCAAGCACCTTACCGCAGGAAATACACTGACCTACCATCTGTCCTACCACTTTGTAAGCGGCGCGGAAGGGCATTCCCTTCTTGACGAGATAATCAGCCAGGTCGGTTGCGTTGATAAATCCCTTTTGTGCCGCCGCTTTCATATTTGCGGGGCAGGATCTCATTGTTTTTATCATGGGAGCAAGGACATCAAGGCACATCTCTGCTGTATCGAATGCATCAAAGATAGCTTCCTTGTCTTCCTGCATATCCTTGTTATATGCCAAGGGCAGACCCTTCAGTGCGGTCAACATTGCTATCAGATCGCCGTATACTCTGCCCGTCTTACCGCGGACAAGCTCTGCCATATCGGGATTCTTCTTCTGAGGCATAATGGATGAGCCCGTGGTGTATGAATCGTCAAGCTCGATAAACTTGAACTCCCAGCTTGCCCAAAGAATGACCTCTTCGGAAAGACGGGAAAGATGCATCATAAGCGTAGCAAGGGCGGATATTGTCTCAACACAGAAATCACGATCGGAAACACCATCAAGGCTGTTAAGGCAATAGCTGTCAAAGCCAAGCTTGCTTGCGGTCATTCCTCTGTCCAAATCAAAGGTGGTGCCTGCCAATGCGCAAGAGCCCAAGGGACAGACATTCATTCTCTTGGTTGCATCCTGCAGTCTGCCCAGATCACGGGTGAGCATCATTGCATATGCCATCAGGTAATGGGCAAAGGTGACAGGCTGTGCTCTTTGCAGATGTGTATAACCGGGCATAATGGTTTCGGTATTTGTCTTTGCCTGCTCCAATATAGCCTCAAGCAGAGACTTGATGCCTTGCTCAACCTTTTCGCTCTCATCCCTGACCCAAAGGCGCAGATCGGTAGCTACCTGGTCGTTTCTCGAACGGGCGGTGTGAAGGCGCTTGCCTACGTCGCCAAGGCGCTGGGTCAGCACCTGTTCGACAAACATATGTATATCTTCACAGCTTTCGTCTATCTCCAATTTGCCGCTTTCT
>CAZOSH010000094.1:0-5477 GCA_964582395.1 uncultured Oscillospiraceae bacterium
CAGCTGCTTTGCCACAAGCTCGCTTTTGCCCAGTCTTTCTTTCCAGAAGGGAATCAGGGTGCGATGGGCGCTTCCCGTTACGGGGTCTTCGGTTATAGCATCGGAGGGATCGAAATAACGGGAAACAAAGTCACAATCCTCGCCCTTTGCGGTGGGAACATAGCCAAGACAGCCCTTGACCTGAGCCAATATATCAAGGTCAGGCTTCATATTTCTAACGCATTCCGCGTCAGGAACAACGATTATCATATCGCGGGAAAGATGGCATTCCAAAACGGGAACGCCAAGCGCTTTTTCCAGCAAGGGATCAACCTCTATGGGTACGGGCGGGCGGGACGGGAAATCAAGCATAAATCTGTCGTTGTATCTTTCAACGCAAAGCTGACCGCTATGTGAGTTGAAATATACCCTATCAGCATCCTTTTCAAGCTGAGTCAGCACGATGAATCCCGATGCAAGGGTTGCGTGACCGCACAGATCCATTTCAAAAGCGGGGGTAAACCAACGGATGCGCCAGCCCTCGGGCTCTTTGACGATGAAAGCCGTCTCGGGCAGGTTGTTTTCCCCCGCGATCTTTTGCATCTGCTCGGGCTCAAGCCAACTGTCAAGCAGACATACTCCTGCGGGATTTCCCGAATAGAGCTTGTCGGTAAAGGCTTCTACTATAAAATACTTCATACATTTCGCCCCAATCATAATCAGTTTGACTCAATTGTATCACGCCTACTGCGATTGAGCAAGAGTTTTCGGGCGCTTTCCACAGGAACGAGGGATACCGCCATCAGCAGCACGATTCCCAGCTGCACGGGACTTAACCCAAAGGCGCGGAACATTTCACCACCCAAATAGATAAGAATCAGCTGTACCGCGGCAACCGCCGACATTATCAGCATAAAGGATCGATTGCGCCCTAAAGCAAAGAAGACATTTGCCCGCTCGGTACGGGCGCAGAATGCTGCCGCGATGCCGCAGAAGATGAACAGGGCAAAAAATCCCGTAAGCAACTGACTTTCGGTGGGGAAAAATGCCGCATTCTGCTTGGATATCAAAAAGAACAGATAAAGGCCGAGGGTGTATACGGTGATTCCGCCTATCTGCATTTTCATATTGCGGCTCAGCAAGGGACTGCTTCGCTTGACGGGGCGGTGGGTCATATATTCCTCCAGCGGCGGCTCTCCCGCAAAGGCAAGCCCGCCCAAGGTATCCATTATCATATTTATCCACAAGATCTGCGCCACGGTGACGGGGGTCTCAATGCCGATGAACGGACCGATGAGGGATATGCCCACCGCGCAGAAATTGACCGTCAACTGAAATACAATAAACCGCTGAATGCTCCGCAGAATGGTACGCCCGTAAAGCACGGCGCGGCAGATGGAAGAAATATTATCGTCGGTTATGACAATGTCTCCCGCTTCGCGGGCAACCTCGGTGCCGCTTCCCATGGCAAAACCCACATCACTGAGCCGCAGAGCGGGGGCATCGTTGATTCCGTCACCGGTCATTCCGCATACCATTCCCGCACTTTGCGAAATGCGGACAAGGCGGCTCTTATCACCCGGCAAGGCGCGGGCAACCACTGCAAGATTGGGCAATATTGCCGCTATACGCTTATCGGTAAGCCGCGACAGCTGCTGTCCCGTCAGCACGATCTGATCGCTTTTTGTAAGTATCCCGCATTGCCGAGCTATGCTTGATGCAGTGGCTTTGCTGTCACCGGTGACCATAACCGCTTGCACTCCCGCTCCCTGAAGCTTTTCAACCGAGGACTTTGCCTCCCTCCGCACAGGATCTCCTATGACCGCCAAGGCTTCAAAGCACAGTCTATCTATCTCACCCGAAAACTCGGTGGTGGTGCAGATGCACAAAAGCCGATTACCCTGCTCCCCTTCCACGTCTACCCGAGTCAGCAACCTTGCGCTACTTTTCAGCGGGCGGACAGTGCCCGAACTATCACGATAATGGGTACATTTTTCAAGCAGTTTTTCGGGAGCTCCTTTTATGTATATTCTGTCGGTGCAACGGGCAACCGAGTATTTTTTATCCGAGTCAAAGGGGATAAAATCAAGCCTTTGGGGCAAGCTTGGCTTATTTTTCATAGAAAGCGCCAATTCGGCAAGCACTCTGTCGGTGGCATTGCCGCCTAACGCCCTGCCTTTGGCGGTTTTGGAAGAGGTATTTACAAGCCCCGAAATATATACTATTTCCCCAAGAGTGTCTGGCAGACTGTGGACTTCTCCCTCTCCGTCATACCAGATAAACCTTTCAACCTTTGGTTTGCCAAGGGTCAGTGTGCCCGTCTTATCGGTAAAAAGTATATTCATACAGCCCGCTGTTTCTATTCCCGCAAGTTTGCGGACCATGACCTTGTCTTTGAGCATTTTGAACATATTACGAGAGAGCACTACCGTTATCATCATTGGCAGTCCCTCAGGCACAGCCATAATTACAATGCTTATGGCAAGTGTAAGGGCGTGAAGCAGATTTTCTATCATCAGCGGGATATTCATAAGCTCGGCTTGCATCAGCGCCTTGTCCATACCGTTTTCAAATACTATCCGCGTTACAAGGTCGGCGGCGGCAATTAAAAATGCCGCAACATAGCCTATCCTGCTGAGAGTTTTTGCTAAAGCGCCCAGCCGCGCCTTTAAGGGACTTTCACGGGGTGTTTCGGAAAGTGATGCCGCCAAGGCTCCGAAAACGGTGGCATCGCCTACGCTTCTGACCAGCATTACCCCCTCCCCTGCCGTGACCACAGTACCGCGGAAAAGGGTATTCTTTGCCAAAGTCTCACGGGCATCGGTATCGCTGTCGGGGAACTTTTTCTGTTCACGGCTTTCTCCGTTTATTGAGGATTGATCCACAGAAACAGCACCGCTGACTATTATTCCGTCGGCGGGAATCATATCCCCCGCCTGAAGTAATACCACATCGTCAACTACGATCTCGTCGGCGGAGGTCTCAAGCACCTGCCCGTCGCGCCTGATTCGGGCGGTAATGCGGGATGATTCCTCCTGAAGCTTTATAAATGCGCTTTCGCTGCCGTATTCCGAAAGTGTGGAAACAAGGGACGACAAAAAGATGGACAGTGCAATGCCCACCGTCTCAAACCATCCCTGTCCCCGAAAGGCAAACAAGATATTCACCGCCAACGCGGCGCAAAGTATTTTGATTATGGGGTCGCTGAAAGCCATACAGAACTTTGAAAAAAAGCCCTGCCGCTTTTGCTTGGATATGGTATTTGAGCCGTGCTTTTTTCTCGACTCCTCTGCCTGACGGGAAGTAAGCCCGTTTTTATCAAACTCTGCCTGCATATTTTCACCTCTGTAGATTTTATGCTGCCTGTCCGTTTTTTATTACCAAGGGTGAAATTGGCAGAGCGGGATTTTATAAAATCGTCAAAAAGTACTGAAATTACAGCATTTTCATTGAAAAATGCAATATTTGGCATATAAAATGGAAATTTTTTTGCATTGAAAGCATTCTGCCATATCTGTAAAATTAAAGCGAAGGAGGTTTTATTTATGAAAAGACTGATCTGTATACTGGCAGCAGTGATGATCTGTATATCCGTTATGTCCCTTCTGCCCGCTCAGGCGGCGGATATGCAGGCGGAGGTACTGGTTGACGGTGCAAGGCTTGCGCGTCGGGCGTATGTGGAGGACGGCACATCATATATTCCCGTACGTGACCTGTGCGAAAAGCTTGGATTTTCCGTCACCTGGCGAGCAAGTGATAAAAGCGTGCTTATCAGCGGCGGGGATGTTTATGCCCGTCTGCACGTAGGCTTCGCGTCGGCTTGGGACTATAGCACCGAGGTGCAGCTGGGCAAGGCTTGCATATTGAAGAACGGCACATTTTACGCTCCTGCAAGAGGAATTGCAAAGATATTGTCCTTAGGTGTGGATTGGAACGGCAAAAACAGACAGGTACTGTTTCAAAGTTCCTCTCCGTACACAAGCGATGAGGTGCTATGGCTTGCGCGGATAATCAATGCCGAAGCCCAAGGCGAAAGTTTTGAAGGACAGATTGCAGTGGGAAATGTCATACTTAATCGTGTGGAGAGTCCCGATTTTCCCAACACCATCTACGGAGTCATCTTTGACCGAAACTTCGGTGTGCAGTTTACCCCCACAATAAACGGTACAATTTATAATGAGCCCACTCAGCAGTGTGTTGAAGCGGCAAAGCTCTGTCTCAGCGGTTATGAGGTTGCACCCGATTGCCTTTATTTCTTCAATCCCCAGCTTTCTACTGCACATTATTGGATAATAAACAACAGAAGATTCTGTAAAATTATCGGAAATCACCATTTTTATGACTAAAAAAGTTTAAATTTTGTTGAGAATATTAGGTTGACATTCAGGAATATTATGGTATTATATTGGAGATAATAGTTACAAAAGAGTAACAAAATCTATTCCGAGGATGTGAACTACTTGTCTTTTATAAAACAGTGCGCAATGTTTGTGTTGTGCGCCGTAACCATTCTGGCGAGCATTTCGCCTGCTACGGCAAACAGCTATGCACACGCACAGACTACCGTGGCAGAGGAGATTTTGGTGGATTCCGAGTCTGCAATGCCCGAGGTTGAAACCAAGACAGAGCCCGAAGCGCTTCCCGAGATCGAGGTAAAGTCGGCGCAGAGCGATTGGCCCGTATCGGTTTGGCTCAACGGCGAGGAAATGGCGCTGACGGTGCCTACAATTCTTAATAATGGAATAACCTATGTTTCCATCGGTGATTTTTGCAGTGTTATGGGCTGCGAAAGCGCCTTTGAAGATGTATTGTTTACCGCATCACGTGGTGATGAGCTTGAAATAAGCTGCACTGAGGGCAATTTTTACCTGATTGCCAACGAGCGCGCCATTTATATGGGTAACGAGTGCTTTACCGACGGGGATCAGCTGATGGTTCCCATTCGCGCTATGGCAACCGTCTTTGCCCTTGACCTTGAATGGAATGGCGAAGAGCGCAGTATCAGTCTCAGCGGCGGCGGTCTGCTGGAGAGCGGCGATACATTTTATAATGAAAAGGATCTGTATTGGCTGTCGCGAATAATCAATGCGGAAGCCAGAGGCGAAGGCTTTATCGGACAGATAGCAGTTGGAAATGTTGTTTTAAACCGAGTCAAGTCAAGCGAATATCCCAACACCATCTACGGAGTTATCTTTGATAGAAAGAATGGTGTGCAGTTTACACCCATTTCCGACGGAAGCATCTATTTAGAGCCCTATGATTCCTGCGTTATTGCCGCAAAGCTCTGTCTTGAGGGAATCAAGGATTATTCCAACGGCGCGATCTATTTTATAAGCGACAAGGTAAAAAGCTGCTATGCTACCATTCATTGCACCAAGGTAGCTACCATAGGCGGCCACAGATTTTATGCGTAGTATTAGAAAAACAGACCACAAATTGTGGTCTGTTTTTTGATACTGTCTATAGAGTTTACCTTTCGCCACGAATACTGCCTAACA
>CAZOSH010000095.1:0-5445 GCA_964582395.1 uncultured Oscillospiraceae bacterium
CTTTTATGCAAAAAAGTGTTGACTTTCCTCTTGATTTGGTATATAGTAGTAGAGCCGCATTGAATGGGTTAAAGTGAGTACTTATGTGCTCCACCTTAAGAGCGAGACCGTAAATGAAGGAGAGGTGCAAGAGATGTACGCAGTTATCAAGACCGGCGGCAAGCAGTACAAGGTTTCTGAAGGCGACGTTATTTATGTCGAGAAGCTTGAACTGGAAGACGGCGCAGAGGTTGAGCTGGAAGTCGTTATGGCTTGCAACGAGGGCAATTTGGTTCTCGGCGCAGAAGCTGCCAAGGTTACCGGCAAGGTCGTAAAGACCGGTAAGCAGAAGAAGATTACCGTCTTTAAGTACAAGGCCAAGAAGAACTACAGACGTCATCAGGGCCACAGACAGCCCTATACCAAGATCGAAATCAGCAAGATTGCTATGTAACACAAACTAATTCGGAGGTGCTAATAAATGGCTCATAAAAAAGGTGTCGGCTCTACTAGAAACGGCCGCGATTCAGAGTCTAAGCGTCTTGGCGTAAAGCGTGCCGACGGACAGTTCGTCGTTGCAGGCAACATCCTCGTCAAGCAGCGTGGCACGAAGATCCATCCCGGTACTAATGTTGGCCGCGGAAGTGATGATACCCTGTTTGCTCTTACTGACGGAACCGTCAAGTTTGAGAGAATGGGCAGAGACCGCAAGAAGGTTTCTGTATATCAGGATCTCGAGCAGTAATAAATATGACTCTAATGCCGCATAACTAAGATTATGCGGCATAATTTTTTCTCATTATCCCCCTATCTCAACTTAAAGCTTACGGGGATCGTTTTCAATTATTCTTACGAAAGGCGGCGAGCACAATGTTTGTCGATATAGCCAAAATAAGAGTTAAGGCGGGCAAGGGCGGCGACGGAAGAGTTGCTTTCCACCGCGAAAAATATGTTGCCGCAGGCGGTCCCGACGGCGGCGACGGCGGCAAGGGCGGCGATATTGTTTTTGTTGCCGATTCTCATCTGTCCACCCTGCTTGATTTCCGTTTTAAGCGTAAATATGTTGCCCCCGATGGAGAAATGGGCGGCACAAACAAAAGCTTTGGCAAAAACGGCGAAAGCGTATATATTAAAGTTCCCGTTGGCACTCTTATAAAGGATGCCAATACAGGTGCGATCCTGCACGATATGTCCGACGAAAAGCCCTTTATTGCGGCTCGCGGCGGCAGAGGCGGCTGGGGCAACACCCATTTTGCCACACCCACCCGTCAGGCTCCCCGTTTCGCAAAGCCAGGTCTGCCCGGTGATGAGTTGGAGCTTTTGCTTGAGCTGAAGCTGATTGCAGACGTAGGCTTTTTAGGCTTCCCCAATGTGGGAAAGAGCACTCTGCTCTCGGTTATTTCCGCCGCAAGACCTAAGATCGCAAACTACCACTTTACCACACTCTCCCCCAATTTAGGCGTTGTCTATGTTGATGAAGGCGCTTCCTTCGTTGCCGCCGACATTCCCGGAATCATCGAGGGTGCGGCAGAGGGCGCAGGCTTGGGTCACGACTTCTTGCGTCATATAGACCGTTGCCGTATGCTTGTTCACGTTGTTGACGTTGCAGGCTCGGAGGGCAGAGACCCCGTTGAAGACCTGCTCACCATTAATGCGGAGCTTTCGGGCTACAGCGAGGCGCTTGCCACAAGACCTCAGATAATTGCCGCGAACAAGTGCGATATACTCGACCCCGAAAGCGACAATCTCAAACGCCTTTATGCGAAGGCTGAAGAGCTGGGCTATCAGGTGGTGGAGATATCCGCTGCAACACAGCAGGGTGTCAAGGAGCTTGTATATAAGGTATGGCAGCTGCTTGAAAGCCTGCCCCCCGTCGTTGTTTACGAGCCCGAGGTCGATCTGTCAATTGCAACCGAGCTGCCCAAGGAACGCGAGATAATCATCGAACACACAGGCGATGTATGGTATATCAGCGGTGCTTGGGTCGAAAAGGTAGTATCAAGCATCAACTTTGACGATTATGAATCCCGTATGTATTTTGATCGCGTACTGCGCAAGGCAGGCGTGTTTGATATGCTCGAACGGGACGGCATCAAAGAACGCGACACCGTCGATGTCCTCGGAATCCAATTTGAATACGTGTATTAAAACTAAAGGACTGTTCAGTTTTGAACAGTCCTTTTTTGTTTTCACTATCTTTTATAATAAATAGGCTTGGTCTTCCCTGTTTTGAAAGTTGAGCAATCTTGATTTGCTCATATACTTACCATTTGCAGAATTTTCTCACTTTTTGGCAATTATGCTTGACATTTTGGCAAGTATATGATATGCTATATATGCTAAACAATATTGTAGTTTATTAAGGAGAGTCATCATGGGAAAAAATTTAGGTTTGCGAATAATGGATACTTTGCAAAAACGAGGAATGACCCAAAAGGAGTTGGCATCTAGAATTGGAGTAACTGAAGCTGTTATCTCAAGGTATATATCCGGAGACAGAGACCCCAAGCCTGAGGCTTTGGCGAATATCGCAACCGCACTCAGTACTACATCGGATTATTTGCTCGGTATCGAAAAGGAAGAGTTTGATCACCCAAGAATCCGCCGTATGATTGCCAGAAATGCTTCAAAAATGACGGAAAAAGAAAGAAAAGAACTGATAGATGCATTGTTTGGGGAGGAATAATATTGGGAGTTTCATTATCACACGCACGTTATGAGAAAATCAAGCAAATAATCGTCGATCTTTTTGTTCTGTACGATATTCGCTGTATTCCTGTCAGCGCCTTTGAAGTAGCAACGAAAATGGGAGTATCTATCATACCATACTCAGCAATACCGGAAAACAAACGTCACCTTCTTTACAAAGAAAGTGACGATGGATTTGTGATAGAAAAAGCCGAAGGAGAATGGTACATCTATTACAACGATCAAATAGATTACGGAAGAGTTAATAATACAATTATGCATGAAATCGGGCATATTGTTTTAGACCACAGTGAAGATAGTGAGCTTGCCGAAAAAGAGGTGAAATTCTTCGCCAAGTACGCACTAGCACCTCCGGTTCTTATCCACAAACTTGGACTCAAAAGCCCGCTTGAGGTTTACAAGAATTTTGATATCAGCCTTGAGGCAGCCCGTTATGCCTATGAATATTATCAAAAATGGCTAGCATATGGTGAAAAAGACTATACAGCTTATGAATTACGCTTGCTTCAACTTTTTAACGAGGCAGTATAACAAACACCTTTCGAAAGGAGTGATGTCCTATGATTTACTGTAACATCAAGTGTTGCGCCAACAACGCTTGATGACTTCAAGAAGAATACGCGAGGGATATGCTAAAGCACGCCACTTAACCAAAAAATGAGTGTTTTAGACTATCCTTTCTTAACTATTACCAAATTATAACATTAGAAAGGACCGATACTCATGTATAAAACGATTTATGATGATGGTTTTCAATCATATCTTGTAGAGGGTGCCACATTTATTGGCAATCCATCTATGCCTGCTCTTATGGAACTTAATAACACACAAGTTCCTAAAGATATAGTTCCTTATGATAAAGCAAAACGTACATCAAATAAAAGAGCTTATGTACACTTTTATATGCACGACACAAAATTCCAAGCAGTATTACAATGTACATCAAAATATCTCGATCTATTAAAGCAGTTTGATGGTGTAATCTCACCCGACCCCACTTTACTTATAGGTCAGTTGGATTATCTTCAACAAACCAATACTTATCTTAATCGTGCAGTTGGGTTTTATCTGCAAAAAATGGAATTCCCGTCATTCCTAATGTAAGATGGAGTGATGAAAGCAGTTTTGCTTATTGCTTTACCGGCATACCAAAAGAATCCATTGTTTCAGTCAGTACACATGGTTGCATACATACCCGACAGCAAAAAGAAATGTTCAAAAAAGGACTTTCAAAGATGATAGAAGTCCTTCATCCTACCGATGTGATCGTTCACGGAAAAATGCCAGATAATATTTTTTCTGAATGCAAACACTTAACACACTTTCATCGTTATCCAAGTGAGTTTGAGAAAACTCACGAAAAGGTAGGTGACGATTGATGGGCACTTCATATAAGGGAAACGCTCCTACTTTTCGAAGTATCGGCGAAAATGTTGCCACCTTGAAGGATAATTATCTTTTCTCGGATGGTTATTTGGGAAAAAAAGGTGCAAGTAGCTCAAACTCCCACGTTCGCAACATTACATCTGCTGATCCAAACGCAACAGCGAAAAACTTTTATGACAAAGCCGCATATGGCGGTATAGAGAATGATATTTACAATAAAAAAACAGGAGCAATTATCGGACATAAAACGAATTTAGCTGATGGTAGTATAATATCATGGCGCAGTATTTCTTCTTCCGATGGGTCACCTGTAGTGGAAATTAATATTGAGAAAAGTACTTCTAACGGTGGAGTCAAACAGCAAAAAATTCATTTTGTAAAGGAGAAATAACATGAAGAAAATAGATATTCGGCTTACAGAAGATGAAATCACGATCCTTCGAAAACTCATAGGTCATGAACTCAAATCAATATATCATGACGAGTTCAACTTTGTAAACTCCTCTTCACAAGTTGTGGTATTTGAAACTACATCAGGAAACTTCTATTTATATAGTTTTACTGAGCCGCAGGATTATTACGGAATTACCGAAGATGTAGCCGTTTGGAGTATAGAAGATACAAGATATCCTCTGCTCGACTCTAAAAAACTTGTAAACACACCAATCAATCAAAAAGTTTGTTCTGTTCAGCTTATTCAAGAAAACCAACGTCTATTCAAAGATGGACTACAAATCTATGATGTTTGGGTAACGCGCGGTATTATAATTGATTTTGGAGATAGGCAAGTATCTTTTGAAAAAGCTGTTTGGTTTTCAGAAGAAATCTATATTCAAAAAGGATATAGTCTAATTGAAAAGTTCTCTTCTGTAAATAGTTTTATTGAAAACGATTGGGACGCAGGCATAACTGCGGAATGCTTTAGAACAATTGATACTATCTGACCAAAAGATATTCTCATAAAAAAGGCACCAAGAAACTACGCCAATAGTTCCTTGGTGCTTGTGATATGCTAAAGCACACCACTTAACCATATATTCAATATATCATATTTTTTGTAAATTGCAATAGTTTTCTGTATTAAATACCATTGCATATCCAACTCCCCTGAATATAAGAAAGACTGTTCGAGTGAACAGTCTTTTTAATTCATTTGTTACAAAGCAGATGCAAAGCCTCAATATATCCTGCGAAGCCTTTGCCTTTGATGGTGGCGATACAGCCAAGGCGGATATAGGAGAGTTTTCTAAACTCTTCTCTTGTGTCGGGGTCGGAGATATGCACCTCAACGGTGGGTACTCCCACGCTCTTTACCGCATCAAGCAGGGCAACGCTTGTATGGGTATAGGCGGCGGGGTTGATTATGATTCC
>CAZOSH010000096.1:0-5408 GCA_964582395.1 uncultured Oscillospiraceae bacterium
ATAAAGGCCTATTTGGGCCGCAAGGAACCGGAGTATTACTAGTTTGTAAAGATGAATACTTTTACAGCATTATGCAGGGTGGAACCGGTAGCTTTTCGTCAGAATTGAAGCAACCTGACTTCTTGCCGGATATTTTTGAAAGCGGTACACTTAATGTTCCGGGTATTTGCGGATTATGTGAAGGGGTAAAATATGTAAAAAGCATAGGGTTAAAAAATATCCATTATAAGAATCAGTTATTGCTGAAAGAAATGATGAGGGTGTTGAATGATATGGGCGGTATTAAGGTATATTCGGGGCCGTTTCATGAGCACGGTGTTGTTGCTTTTTCGGTTGGGAAAACAGACAGCGAAGAAGTTTGTATGCTCTTATCCGAAAGTGATATATGTGTAAGAGGAGGTTTGCATTGTGCTCCGCTTGCTCATCAAACCGCAGGGACAGAGAATAAGGGGCTTATAAGGGTGAGTTTTTCTGTTTTTAATAGCAAATCCGAAATTGACGTTTTTGCCTTGAAAATAAAGAAAATATTATGTAAAAAAACCAGTGTTTTCTATTGAAATAATTCTCTGCATCTGCTATTATATATTGTATAGAATTTTATATATACGGATGGTTGAGATGGAAGTTTTTAACACAATTTGGCAGTACTTAAGACTTGTTACTGTTTGGGATGTTATTGATGTATTGATCGTGGCATCCTTGATCTACTATGTTTTCAGACTTGTAAAGGGAACAACGGCCGAGCATCTTTTGCGCGGTCTTCTTGTTCTGTTTGGGGCGCTGTTGCTGTCCGGTATGCTCAGACTTAATATTATCAACTATCTTCTCACATCCATTTTCCAAATAGGTATTCTTGCTTTGGTTGTTCTTTTTCAACCTGAACTCAGAAGGATACTCCAGCAGTTCGGAAATACTCATAAGCTTAAGTTTTTCAAGTCTGCTGAAAATGAAGATACCAAGCAGATGCGTCTTGCAATAGCAAACACCGTAGAGGCTGTAAACTCAATGTCTTGGGACAAAATCGGAGCGCTTATCGTTTTTGAAAGAAAAGATAAGGTTACCTCTATAACCGATACAGGAACATCTATTGACGCTGAAACTAGCTCAGAACTTTTAAAGAATATTTTCTATCCTAAATCGCCGCTTCACGATGGTGCGGTGATCTTATCCGAGGGAAGAATCGCAGCCGCGGGTTGTATTTTGCCGTTATCTTCCAATCATAATATCAGTAAGGAACTTGGAACAAGGCATAGAGCTGCACTTGGAATGAGCGAGAACTTTGATTCTGTTGTGGTTGTTGTGTCTGAAGAAAATAGTTCCATTTCTTTGGCTATCGGTGGTGTGCTTAAGCGTCATCTCGCTCCCGAAATGCTTGAAAAGCTGCTTTGTGCTGAACTTTTACCCCAAGCGGATACCGAAGAAAAGAACACCTTGTTCGCATGGCTTAAGGGAAGAGGTAAATCATAATGGAGTGGTTAAAAAAACATAATATTGCAGCTAAATTGTTATCGCTTCTTGTTGCGATCCTTGTGTGGTTTTTTGTTATTGCCGAAATCAATCCCGATATGGAATCAAGAGTAAGAGGTCTTGATGTTATTGTAACAGATGTTGATCAGCTTGCTGCTAACGGACTTGCAATCGTTGATGGCGGTAATGAGAGAATTGATTTAAGAGTAAGCGGCAAGCGTGATAAGCTTGTTTTACTTGCGCCTGATAAGTTTCAGGTGACAGCCAGCGCTGCTGAAATTACAATGCCCGGTACATATAAACTCAATTGTAAAACTGTAGTTGATGTTGACGGTGTAAGTGTAATAGCAAAGAACCCGTCACAGATCACTGTAGTTGTCGACAGAGTATCGAGTAAAACGGTTCCTGCATCAATTAAGTTTACAGGTAATATGTCTTCAAACTATATTTTAGAGAACTATACTCTTTCACCTGATGCAATTGTAGTAAAAGGACCTCAGTCTCAGCTCGAAAAGATCGAGTCTGCGGAACTTTCTTATAATATTGATTATCTTACCCGTTCATTGAACACTTCTTTATCGTACAAGCTTGTGGATGCTAAAGGCGCTGAGGTTGATACGGATGAGTTGACAGTTGATACACCTGCTATTGTTTTGTCAGCAACAGTTAAAGCGATTAAGAAGGTACCTCTCAAATTGGAGCTTATTTCCGAAGGGATTTTTTCAGAGAGTATCACAAAGTATGTTGTTGAACCTTCTACAGTATCGGTCATAGGCGATTACGATGTTGTAAATCTTATTAACAGCATTGATCTCGGAACAGAAAATATAATGAGTCTGATTATCGGTGGTAAAACTGAGCTGACATACAATATTGTGCTTCCTAATGGAGTATATACTAATGATGCGGTAAGCAGTGCAAAGGTTACTGTAACCACTCCCGGTTATTCTGTGGAGGAGGTTGTCGTATCCGCTGAAGATATTGAGCCGGCGGAGGGATATTTATACAAAAGCGGTGAAACTGTAAGGTTTAAGGTTTTTGGACCTACCGATACTGTTAAGAAGCTTACAGGTTCTTCTATGACAATATATCCGGCAACGGTAGAGACAGGAACAAATGGCGAAATTAGTATAGTTTTGAGCGCCGGAGTAAATAATCCTGAGGTTATAATCATTGGAGAGTACTCTGTTGAGGCTGTCAAAGTAACATCTGTTGACTGAATTGTAGAATGAGTATCATTATAACAAATATTCGAACCGACTATAGAGCTGCTGCTTTTGATATTATCGCAAAGGCGCTCAAATCAATTGGCGTTAGCAAGCGTAATGCGGAATACTGTGGTATATTTCGTGAGTCATTGGATTTAAGACACGGAAATATTTCTAAGATATCATCGGTTGAAGTAACGTTATGCGATCCAAATGATGAAGCAAGGATTGCTGAAAGTAATCCGTCTGTTTATATGAAGCCGCAAGCGTGTATTCCTGTAGTCAGCGGAAAGAATAAGCTTAATTCACAGCCTGTTGTGGTCGGATTCGGTCCTGCAGGAATGTTTGCGGCGTTGATGCTTGCTGAACGCGGCTTCAAGCCTATTGTACTTGAACGTGGAAGCAGTATTGAAAATCGTGACAAGGATGTTGCGGGTTTTTTCAATCACAGAAAACTTAATACTCAAAGTAACATTCAATTCGGTGAAGGTGGTGCGGGAGCTTTTTCCGACGGGAAACTGACTACACGCATAAATGATCCGCTTTGTCAGTTGGTTTTGGATATTTTTAAAAAGCACGGAGCTCCAGATGAGGTGATCAGGCTTGCCAAACCCCATGTTGGAACTGATTTTCTTAAGGGAATTGTTGTTTCGATAAGAAAGAGAATTGAAGAACTTGGCGGTCAAGTGCTGTTTAATACTTCGCTTGTTGGGATCAACACGGTTGGAGAAAAATTGAAATCTGTTGTCACAACCAATGGAACAATAGATGCAGAAGTGTTGATTCTTGCTATAGGACACAGTGCAAGAGATACAGTGAAAATGCTTTTTGATAAAGGCCTGGAAATATCGCCGAAGGCATTTTCGGTAGGACTCAGAATAGAACATTTGCAGAATTGGGTTAATCAATCTGTTTATGGCAAATATACTTCATACGCTAGCTTGCCTGCAGGTGAGTATACTTTGTCGGCAAAGCCTTATAATAGAGGCTGCTACTCATTTTGCATGTGTCCTGGTGGATATGTAATTGCAGCAGCCAGTGAAGAAGGCGGAGTAGTTACAAACGGAATGAGTATGCATGCGCGAAACGGTATTAATTCTAATTCAGCGGTTTGCGTGTCAATAACGCCTAATGATTTTGAGAGTGATTCTCCTCTTTCGGGAATGGAATTTCAGCGTAAGCTTGAAAAGGCAGCTTTTGTCAGCGGAGGAAGCGATTATTCTGCTCCAGTGCAGACTGTGGGCGATTTTCTCGGGGGAACAAGAGGAACAAAGCCTGATATTGTAAAGCCATCCTATCCTATTGGTTATAATCTTGTGGACTTTTGCGATATTCTTCCTGATTTTATTACCAACACATTGAAGGATTCTATGCCTGCTTTTGCCAAAAAGCTCTCTTGTTTTGCTAATCCATCAGCTGTTTTTACAGGTGTTGAAACCAGAACGTCTTCTCCTGTTCGTATAGAAAGAAACGGAATATTTAACTCTACGCGTATAAAAGGCATTATGCCTTGCGGCGAGGGTGCGGGTTATGCCGGAGGTATTATGAGCGCCGCAGTTGACGGTATAAAAGTGGCAAGCGCCATAATGACAGAGTATTTTTGTTGATGGAGTTTTGAATGAAACAGACTGCAGTTGTGACAAAAGTTTTATCAGATGAATATGCAGAGATCTCGGTAACACGGAAGTCAGCGTGTTCTGCCGACTGTGACAGCTGTCATGGGTGTGCGCATCCTGAGGAAAAGGTATTTATTGTTGCCAAGAATATTGTTTGCGCAGATGTTGGGGATACTGTAACGGTTGAAAGCTCCACTTCTGTTGTGATAGGTTGGACAGCTTTGATATATTTATTTCCTGTAATCCTAATGTTTGGGGCATATTTTATTATTCCGGCCACAGAAGGCGTTAAGATATTAGCTTCTTTGGCAGGTCTGGCATTTGGATTTTTGGTATGCAGATTGATATCCGATAAAATACTAAAAAAGAAATCAATTAAGTTTATTATTACAGAAAAAACGAGGTAAACAGACTATGCTCAGAAGTATGACCGGCTATGGAAGATCGGTAACAGACAATGACAAGCGTCAGATCACTGTTGAGATACATTCCATAAATCATCGTTATCTTGATCTCAACATTAAAACTCCGAGGATATATTCTTTCCTTGAAGATACCGCTAAAAAGTGTATCAGTGGCGCTATTGCCCGCGGTAAGGTAGATGTATATATCGGAATAAAGGATAAAGAAGACAAAAGCATAAAGATATCTTTGAATGCGTCTATTGTTGAAGGTTATATTGCTGCCGCAAATGAGATCAACAGCAAGTTCGGTGTTCAGAATGATCTTTCTACGACCGGTTTACTAAGATTGCCTGATGCACTTATAGTGGACAAGGATGAGCCTGATGTTGATGAGATCAATGCACAGGTCACAGATACATTGAATGCGGCAATAGATTCCTATAATGCAGTTCGTCTTGAAGAGGGAATACGACTTTGCAAAGATATCCTTTACAGGGCAGAGCTTATATCTGAAATGGTTGATTTTATTGAAGAGCGTTCACCTGAATCGGTTGAAGAGTATAGGGCAAAGATTGCTCAAAGAATGACTGAGATACTAGGAGACACCGATATTGCTGAACAACGCATACTGTCTGAGGCAGCGCTTTTTGCAGACAAGGTATCGGTAACGGAAGAAATAGTAAGACTTCGCAGTCATTTAAAGCAGCTTGACG
>CAZOSH010000097.1:0-5404 GCA_964582395.1 uncultured Oscillospiraceae bacterium
GAGAATTGATTCAGTTTTAAAATATTTTAGAAGGTTTCAAAACTGTTATTAACTTCATTGTTAGAGTATCTGAGGACTGATATTCCGTTTTGGATAAAGAAACTGTCCCTAACTAAATCCTTTTGTTTTTGTATTTCATCGAAATGCTGTGATCCGTCAAGTTCTATGACGATTTTTGAATCAGCAATGTAAAAATCGGCAATATATGATCCAATCACTTTTTGACGGTGCACCGTAATAGGCAGCGACTTTAAAAAATCATACCATAGATGCCGCTCTTCTTTAGTCATATTCCTTCTCAAAGATTGAGAAAGCTTTTTAAGTTTGGGATTGTTGATATTCATTATGTAGAGCACCTTTTGCTGGTAGATTGTAGACACCTCATCACCTGCTACGCAGGAGCTTGTCTCGCTGCGGCTCGGTCGCGCCGCGGGTCTGACATCACACCGTGATGTCATTCAACACCGCGTCGTCGCTACGCTACCTCAAGGAGAAGCCTTTATGTGACGGGCTTTAGGTTTTCCATACTTACCTCCGCAGTCTTTTAGGGGTCTGGTCGATAGTGGCGCCGCAGACAAAGCCCAACGATACAAAGAAGGTCAGAATCGACGAGCCGCCGTAGCTTACAAAGGGAAGTGTCAGGCCGATGACCGGCATAATACCGAGGCACATTCCCACATTGATAAGAATCTGAAACATCATCATTGCTCCGACACCGATGCACATAAGATAACCCATAAGATTATCGGATTTTCTCGAATCGGTAAAGCACCTTGCCACCATTGCAGTCAACAGGGTCAGTAAAAACGCACATCCGACAAAACCCAATTCCTCACCGCAGGAGGCAAATATAAAGTCTGCGTGCTTGGAAAAAAGCATACCGCTTTGAACCTGAGTACCCTTGCCGAGTCCCATACCGAAAAGTTCACCGTTGCCCATCGCCATAATACTTTGTTGTCCGTGCCAGGCGAAGCGCTCAGACACTTCGGGGTTAAATACGACTTGAATGCGCAAACGTTGATTTTCACTCATAAACTTCCACAAAACGGGGGCGCAAGCCGCCGCGCCCAATAGGGTTGCAAAGAACCAAAGTAGGTTGATTCCGCTCGCATAAAGCATCACAAGGAAGATGAAAACGTAAATCACAGCAACGCCAAGGTCTCGTGATATGATAAAGACCGAGCCTACTGTCAGAGCGAAATGCAAGAAAAGCTGAATAACCGAAAGAACGTGATTCATTTTGTCTTTCAGTACGTTGATGTGTGATGCGAAGGTGTAGATGAATATTATCTTGCCTATCTCACCGGGCTGTATCGCCATGGGCATCCAGGAGTAGTTTATCCAACTCTTGTTTCCTGTATCGCCGGCCGTACCAAAAAAATAAAGGGACAACTGAAACAGTATATTAAATACAAACAAATAGACCCAAAGACGGGGAAAACGACGCAGGTCAGCAAGCGAGGCGATAACAAAGCCCACAATACCTAAAAGAATTGCGGCGCCTTGCACCAATATATATCGGCTACTGCCGTAGGACATAGTGGCGCTGTATATCAGCACCAATCCGAAAAGGGACGTCAAAACAGCCGTTCCCAACAAAAACAGGTCGGCTTTTTTCAGATATGTAGTTATCTCATACCAAAGCTGCTTGAGCATAACATCCCTCCGCTTTTAATTGTATCATTGCTTGATGCCTCTGTCAAAGGTTATGTAAAAGTAGTACGGTAAAAACAAGGATAATTTTTACTTAAAACTGTGGCAATTGTTTCGTTACTGTGCTATAATCCTTTGTGGCAAAATGCTGTATATAGAGGAAATGAGCTTATGAAACTGTTTTTAAAAGGGATTAAAGATGGAATACCCATCGCTTTGGGATATTTTTCGGTGTCTTTCGGTTTTGGTATTTTAGCTGTCAGCTTGGGACTTACTGTATTGCAGGCGGTGGGAATATCTGCATCAAACCTCACATCTGCAGGTCAGGTCGCAGGTGTTGGAATTATCGCGGCAGGGGGCAGTATAGTTGAAATGATACTGACTCAGCTTGTGATTAATATAAGATATTCGCTTATGGGAATATCCCTTTCACAAAAGCTTGATGATGGGTTTACCACGACTCAAAGACTCATTGTGTCCTTTGGCATAACCGATGAAATATTTGCCGTAGCCTACTCACAGCGTGAGAAGATAAGAGCTGTATATATGTATGGGCTTATAATCATCTCGTTTATAGGTTGGACGGGCGGAACATTATTGGGCGGTGTTGCGGGTGCTGTGTTGCCTGTTTCTTTGACCAATGCTATGGGAATTATGCTCTACGGAATGTTTTTGGCAATTATCATTCCCGCGGCAAAAACCGAAAAAGGCGCCCTTGTCACAATAATCATCGCCTCTGCTATAAGCATTGCTTTTAAATATGCATGGCCTGTGCTTGTGAGCAATTTAGGTTTCCCCGTGATCTCCGACGGAATCGCCGTAATCATCAGCGCAATCATTGCAGCAGCAATTTCTGCGTGGCTGTTCCCCATCAAAGATGAAGAGGAGGAGCAGGCATGAGCGTAATAATATATATTGCTGTAATGGCGCTTGTTACATACCTTGTACGTATGATTCCCTTTACACTCTTCCGCAGAAAGATCAAGTCGCCTTTCTTCAAAGCATTCCTTCACTATATCCCTTATGCTGTGTTGAGCGCTATGACTATCCCCGCAATATTCTACTCAACCGGTGATATGACTACCTCCATTATCGGCACTGCCGTGGCGGTGATCCTTGCCTACCTTAATCAGCCTTTGATAGTGGTTGCATTGGCGGCATCGGCATCGGCATTTCTTGTCGGTTTATTTATATAAAAATCAAGATCACATTGATCTTGTGAGGTGGGAATATGCAGATATTCAATTTAACCCTGACACAGATGCTGATGATGTTCAGTCTGATGCTTTTAGGCTTTATCTTACGTAAAAAGACCAATATCCCCGAAAATGCTGGAACTGTATTGGCAAAACTTGAGACATTCATATTTGTTCCTGCGCTCTCGTTGTTTACGCAGATGACCAAATGCACGGTGGATAATTTCAAAGATAATGCCAAGCTGATGCTCTATGGCTTGATTATTATCATTGTATCGGTTGTTATTTCATATCCGCTGTCAAAACTCTTTGTAAGAAAGAGTGAAAACATCAAAGACAGCGCATATATGCAAAATGTATACAAATACGCTCTTGCTTTTGGCAATTACGGCTTTATGGGCAATTTTATCATTTTGGGCGTATGGGGAACCGATATGTTTTATAAATACTCCCTGTTTTTATTCTTTGTCGTGGCATTCTGCAGCAGCTGGGGGTTGTACATTTTGATTCCCAAGGAGCAAAATGCGGGAGTATTTGCCAACTTGAAAAAAGGTCTGCTGACCCCACCCATAATCGCCTTAGTGTTGGGTATGATCATAGGGCTCAGCGGAACAACAAAGTTTGTGCCTCAGTTTATGCTCAATGCCATAGAGAGCGCGGGGGATTGCCAAGGCCCTATTGCTATGGTGCTTGCGGGATTTGTCATCGGAGGATACAATTTTAAGGAGCTTATCCTTAATAAAAAGGTCTACTTGGTCACATTGCTGAGATTGATAATCCTCCCTGCGATCATGATGGTGGTAATGAAGCTGCTTGGGGCTGGTGATGAGCTTATGACCTTGGCACTTATCGCATTTGCGACACCTATAGGACTTAACACAATAGTATATCCTGCAGCCTACGGAGGAGAAACCAAGAGCGGCGCGTCTATGACGATGGTATCTCATATTCTTTCAGTAGTGACAATACCGCTTATGTATCTTTTGTTTATTGTAGTTTTATGAAGTATTTGAATATTACCGAAGGGCGCTTTAAAAGCCGTCCCAACAGATTTATCGCCAATGTGGAAATTGACGGGCATACTGAGACGGTCCACGTTAAAAATACCGGCAGATGTAGGGAATTGCTTACTCCCGATGCAAAAGTATTTCTTCAGCAGTTTGATATTGGAACGAGAAAAACGAAATATGACCTTATAGCGGTCTTAAAAGAGAGAGCGGGTAAAGAGCCTTTGCTCATCAATATGGACTCCCAGGCGCCGAATAAAGCAGCAGGGGAATGGCTTGCAGGCGGGTTATTCTCAAAGAATGCCGTTGTACGCAGTGAAGTAACCTACAAAAACTCCAGATTTGATTTTTATGTGGAAGACGGAGGAAGAAAGGCTTTTGTGGAAGTTAAGGGCGTTACCCTTGAAAATGATGGTGTAGCGGCTTTTCCCGATGCTCCCACAGAGCGGGGGATAAAACATCTGCGTGAGCTTACCCAATGTATTGCCGACGGATTTGATGCCTATGTACTGTTCGTGGTGCAGATGAAAGGGGCTTACTTGATGAAGCCAAATGACACGACCCATAAAGCATTTGGCGATGCCTTGCGTGATGCGGAAAAAGCGGGAGTCAAGGTGCTTGCGGTGGATTGTATTATTACAACCGATGAAATGATAGTAGACAAGTTCATAGATGTAGAGACATAAAAAATTTCAACACAAAAGACCTGACTCGGTTTGAGTCAGGTCTTTGTTTAAGTAGTGGTTATTTGTTATAGTCAAAGAAGCCCTTGCCGGTCTTTCTTCCGAGCAGACCTGCACGAACCATCTTACGGAGCAGGGGGCAGGGACGGTACTTATCATCACCGGTCTCAGCCTGCAGAACTTCGCAGATGTGGAGAACGATATCGTTACCGATAAGGTCGGACAGTGCAAGAGGACCCATGGGGTGATTTGCACCCAGCTTCATGGAGGTATCAATGTCCTCGGCGCTTGCAACACCCTCGGAAAGAACGAAGATAGCTTCGTTTATCATAGGAATAAGGATACGGTTTACAACGAATCCGGGAGAATCCTCAACTTCAACAGGGGTCTTGCCCAATTGAATAGCAAGATTCTCTATCCACTGTACGGTTTCACGTGAGGTGCTGAGTCCTGCAATAACCTCAACAAGCTGCATAGCGTGTACGGGGTTAAAGAAATGCATACCTACGACCTGATGGTGAAGTCCGACGGCGATATCGGTTACGGACAGGCTGGATGTATTGGTGGCAAGAATAGTCTTCTCTCCGCAGGTCTCGTCAAGCTGCTTAAACAGAGACTTTTTAAGCTCCAACTTTTCGATGGCGGATTCGATAACAAGATCAGCATCACTGTAGTCTTCGTTTGTGCCTGCCTTAATATGGCTGAGGAGCTCTTTTGCGGCTTCTTCGGTCATTTTACCTTTGGAAACCATTTTTTCGGTAGATGCAGTAATTGTTTTGATGCCGCGCTCAACAGAAGAAGGACGGCTGCTGAAAATAGCAACATCGTGGCCCTTTGTTGCAAAGAGGGTGGATATTCCGTTACC
>CAZOSH010000098.1:0-5386 GCA_964582395.1 uncultured Oscillospiraceae bacterium
GCAAGATTACTTAAGACCCTGAGTCCTTATAATAGGATTCTTTGTCACGTTATGACCAAAAGATCCGATGCCCATGTTTATTTTACCGATATAATTGATTGCGCTCCGCTGGATGAGTATATCGCAAAGGTAGAAGAGGAAAAGGGTGTCCATCTTACATATCTCGATTTGGTCAATGCGGCAATAGTTCGCATCTATGCTCAGAAGCCTGCACTTAACCGCTTTGTAATGAATGGCAGAGTTTTTGCAAATAATGATATCAAGATCGCTATGGCGGTAAAAAAGTCGATGCGTGAAGAGGGCGGAAGCACAACTATAAAGGTGGGCTTTACCGGTCACGAGAATATTTTTGAGATCCGCGATCGTTTTCAGGCGGAAATATGGAAGAATAAGGGCAAAACAGAAGCAAACTCTACCGATAAGCTGATCGAGACCCTTATGAAACTGCCTAACGGGCTGCTTCGTGTAATAGTAGGCTTTCTGAAATGGCTTGATAGGATCAACGCACTGCCTCAATCTTTATGTGACGCGTTGCCTTTCCATAGCAGTGTATTTGTTACATATCTTAAGTCTATCGGTATCCGCAGTATTTATCATCACATCTATGATTTTGGTACTATCGGTATGTTTGTGGCTTTGGGCAAGGAACAGTATCAGCCCATCGTTGACAGAAAGACCAAGGAGATCCGTGCCGCAAAGGTGCTTGAACTGAAGGTAGTTGCTGATGAACGCTTGTGTGACGGACTGTATCACGCACAGTCTATGAGAATGTTCAAAAAGATCCTTGAGAATCCCGAGCAGCTGAATGATCGGCTTGAAACGGTAATTCAGGATATAGATTGAGAATAAGACTTGCGACGAGTCGTTATTAATTGAAAAAGAGATGATTTGGTGTCAAAATAGATTGTATTTTGACATCATTTTTATTTTTGAAATCATTTTTGTGAAAAACCTTGTATTTATATGGGGTATATGGTATATTATGGGTGTCAAAAATTTTCTATACAGAGGTGCTTGATATGAACGAAAGAGCGGACGCACTTATTAACTCCTATGCTTCGGCGGTTTTTAATGATTCGGCAATGAGAAAATATCTGCCGGGCGAGACATACAAACAGCTTAAAAAGACTATCGATAACGGAAAACCTTTGGATTCTTCCCTTGCTGATATCGTTGCAAACGGACTTAAACGCTGGGCGTTGGATCAGGGTGCTACCCATTATACCCATTGGTTCCAGCCTATGACCGGTTTTACCGCTGAAAAGCACGATTCCTTCATCAATCCTCAGAATGACGGAAGTATTCTTATGAGCTTTTCGGGTAAGGAGCTTATTAAGGGCGAGTCGGATGCATCCAGCTTTCCTTCGGGTGGTCTGCGCGCAACCTTTGAAGCCCGCGGATATACGACCTGGGATTGCACTTCTCCCGCTTTTGTAAAGGATAACACCCTTTATATACCCACCTGCTTCAGCTCTTTTACGGGTGAAGCACTTGATATGAAAACACCCTTGCTTCGCTCTATGGAGATAATCAACACTCAGGCTATGCGAATTGTTCGCGCATTTGGCGACAACGATGTCAAGCGTGTTGTCGCTATGGCAGGTGCGGAGCAGGAGTATTTTCTTGTTGACAAGAAGCTTGCATCCAAGCGTCTTGACCTGATCACCTGCGGAAGAACTCTCTTTGGCGCTCGTCCTCCCAAGGGACAGGAACTTGATGACCATTATTACGGCAACATCAAGGATAGAGTTATGGCATATATGCGCGAAGTTGATGATGAACTGTGGAGACTGGGTGTGCCCGCAAAGACCGAGCACAACGAGGCAGCTCCTGCACAGCACGAACTTGCTAATGTTTACAGTTCTGTAAATATTGCCTGCGATCAGAATCAACTTGTTATGGAAACCCTTAAAAAAGTTGCGTTGCGTCGCGATATGATGTGTCTGCTTCACGAAAAGCCTTTCCAGGGTGTAAACGGAAGTGGTAAGCATAATAATTGGTCTATTAATGCAATCACCGCAGACAGCGCAAAAAGCTTGCTCGATCAGGGCAAGACACCTGTTACCAATGCCCGCTTTTTACTTTTGCTTGCTGCGGTCATCTGGGCGGTTGATGAGTATGCAGGATTGCTTCGCGCATCTGTTGCATCTCCCT
This sequence comes from uncultured Oscillospiraceae bacterium, assembly GCA_964582395.1. GTDB lineage: Bacteria > Bacillota > Clostridia > Oscillospirales > Butyricicoccaceae > RGIG3513. Next base: position 2,155 of record CAZOSH010000098.1, read on the forward strand.
CCAATGACAGCCGTCTCGGCGGCAATGAAGCACCTCCCTGCATTATGTCCATCTTCCTGGGCGATATGCTGACCGATGTTTTGAATGAGGTCGCAACGGGCGGCAAGTCCAATATCCGTGAAGGCGGAAATATGCAGATGGGTGTAAGTACCATTCCCAATTTGCCCAAGGATGTTTCTGACAGAAACCGCACATCTCCCTTTGCGTTTACCGGCAAGAAGTTTGAGTTCCGTATGCAGGGATCTTCCGCTTCCATTGCCGAATGTAATACAGTAATAAATACCATTGTTGCAGAGGTGCTCTCTCGCATTGCCGACCGCCTTGAAAAGGCGGAGGATGTATTTGAAGAGGCTAACGCGGTTATTGCCGATGTTATGCGTGACCATAAGCGCATAATCTTTAACGGAAATAATTATTCAGATGAGTGGCGCAAGGAAGCCGCAGAAAGAGGTCTTGCAGATCTGTCCGATGCAGTCGTTGCCGCCGCAGAGTTGGTCAAGCCTGCCGCGGTAGAGCTGTTTGAAAAATACGGTATATATACAAAGAAGGAACTTGAGGCAAGATATGAGATCCGCCTTGAGGCTTACTGCAAGCATTATAAGATCGAAGCAGAGACAATGCTTGAAATGGCAAACCGTCAGATTCTGCCCGCAGTTGTTTCCTATGCTTCTTTCCTTGCAAAGACCATTGTTGATATGCGTGATACTTCAATTGCACTCGATATTTCCGCACCTTCTTCTATGCTGAAGGATGTATCTGCCGCAACCGCTTCATTGCGTAATACATCTCAAAAGCTTTCCAAGGCATTGGCAAATGCACAAAAGGCAGAAGACAACCTGTCTGCCGCATTGGCATACAGAGATAAAATACTGCCCCTCATGAGCGAACTCAGAGAGGCAGCAGATAAGCTTGAATGTATTGTTGATGAGAAATATTGGCCCTTCCCCACATATAATGCACTGCTCTTTGGAGTAGAATGATCAGACGGGTCATATTTCTTCGGTTGACGCTAATTTATTGAGGGCGTCTATGTTTAAATAGGGGCGATAGATATTTTCTAATTCAATATGAGCAAGTCTTGCGTTTGCAAATGAGGAAACAGCATCTTCGAGCATTTGATCTGCCAGCTTTTCATAGAGTCGCACTTTTTTTCGTACTGCCTTCAAGGCCTTTTTGTCAATGCAAGAGGAGATATGTATTTTTCTGAAAATTTCACCTTTATATTGGGATAGTTCATCGCTTGTAACAAAGGCAAGGTTGAGCTCGGGAATGATGATATGCCGTATGTTGCTTATATCAAAGGGTGACAGGCAGGAATAGACTTCATAGCCCTTTGAAATGAACCCGCTTTCGAGATTACTCATAAAGCCTGATGCGAGCCCGAATCGGTCATCTATGACATAGATCTTTTGTGCCAACTGTGAAACAGTATCCCATAGAGTAATAACTCCATCAGCGGCTATTGAGTCGATAAAACGGCGGTGCAACTTGCCGCGTATATGCTTGTTCTTTGCTTCGCGTCTGATGATCCCGTCAGCGCGTTGGGCAAAGTGCTCTCCGTTAAAAGGGATAAGACTTTTGATACTTTTTATGGCGTTGAAGTATCCTGAAAGGGATGAATAGGCATCGGCATATGCTTTTGATTTTGCTGATCTGAGACTGTTTATCAAAGGGCGTTTGCTTTCCATATCGATAACGGGCGGCGGAGTGATTATGTATTTTCCCAAGCCCTTTACATCGGCAATATGCGGAGAGGTGCCGTCTACTACTGCGGAATTGAGTGAATGAAAGACAGCCCCGTCGAGAGAATCGTGATCGGAGGAGCAGAGTATTTTTTCGCATAAGCCGCAAAAACTCGTTTTGCCTATCAGCTTGCGGATAAGAGTGGACTTGCCGCTTCCGCTGCCGCCTTTGATAACACTTAAGTCAAAACTATCAAGCTCTGAAAAGAGAGAATAAAAACCGTTGGGTGTATTTGCACCTAAGAAGAATGAACAGACCATAACAGACCCCCGTATATATATTTGACACATTATACGCAAAAGGACAAAGAGGAGGTGCAAAAGATGCAGGATAAAATTAAAAAAATAATGGACAGAGCGCAAGAGATAGATAATTTGCTTGCATCTCCCGAGGTTTATGCAGATCCTTCGGCTTATGCGGCGCTTATGCGCGAAAGACGATCCCTTGAGCCGGTGGTTTCTGCAGAAAAAAAGATAAATGATGCTGAGGTAAGTATTGAGGCGGCAAAGGAACTTTTGAATGATAAGGATCTACGTGAACTTGCGCAGGAGGAAATTAAGCAGGCGGAAGATATCATTGCTGTTGCAAGAATACAGCTTGAAGAGGCGCTTAACCCCAAAGACCCCGACGGACAAAAGAGCGTTATTATAGAAATACGCAGCGGTGTAGGCGGCGGGGAAGCGGCGCTTTTTGCTGCAGACCTGTTCAGAATGTACTCTATGTATGCCGAAAAGAAGGGCTTTAACACAGAAGTGCTGTCTGCCAATGATACCGAGCTTGGCGGATATCGCGAACTGACCTTCTCCGTAGAGGGAGAGGGCGCATTTTCGCGCTTCAAATATGAAAGCGGAATACACCGTGTTCAGCGAGTTCCCGAGACAGAAAGCTCGGGAAGGATACACACTTCGGCGGTTACCGTGGCAGTCTTGCCTGAAGCAACCGAAGTAGAACTTGAAATTAACCCTGCTGACCTGATGATCGATACCTTCCGTAGCGGCGGTGCAGGCGGGCAGCACGTTAATAAGACCGAAAGCGCCATCCGCATTACCCATATCCCTACGGGCGTTGTGGTAGAATGTCAGGACGAGCGCTCACAGCATAAGAATAAGGATAAGGCAATGAAAGTGCTCCGTTCCCGCTTGCTTGAGGCTGAAAGACAAAAGGCAGATGCAGAGCGAGCAGGTGAGAGAAGGGAGCAGGTAGGGTCAGGTGATCGCTCAGGAAGAATACGCACATATAATTTTCCCCAGGGCAGAATTACCGACCACCGCATAGGACTTACATTGCATAAGATAGAACAGATGATGAACGGCGATTTGGATGAGCTGATCGATGCGCTCATCAGGGAGGCAAATAAATGATAAAGACCCGTTTTTTGAGTGGTAAGGATAATAATGAAATAGCCGAGGCGGCGAGGATCCTTGCCCATGGCGGTCTTTGCGCCATACCCACAGAAACGGTGTATGGTCTGGCTGCCGATGCCTATAAC
>CAZOSH010000099.1:0-5239 GCA_964582395.1 uncultured Oscillospiraceae bacterium
TATGATCAATCGTATAGTTATCTGTATAAATTAACTGCGAGATTGGGAGAAATGTATATCCCTGTTGGATCAGCCCTTCTATTATTCCCGGCAAAGCCTCAGGGGTATGCTTTGCCGCATTGTGAAAGAGTACGATTGAACCAGGTTTGACCCGACCGAGTACTCTTTTCTTTATTTCGGCAGCGCTTAAATCCTTCCAATCAAGACTATCCACATCCCACTGTATGGGATACATACCCATACTGTTGACAGTAGAAATAACATTATCATTGTAATCCCCATAAGGCGGGCGGAAAAGAACAGGTCTGGTTCCGGTTACATTTTCGATCTTATCATTACACGCATTAATATCGGCTATTATTTGCTCTGATGATAATTTGGTATAATACTTATGATCGTTGGAATGATTCATGATCTCGTGTCCCGCATCGTGAAGCGCCTTTACAGAATCAGGATATTTATCCACCCAATCTCCTACCACGAAAAATGTAGCCTTAACATTGTACCTTCCCAATATGTCAATAAGCTGCTGTGTATCTTCATTTCCCCACGCGGCATCAAATGACAGCGAAACAACTTTATCATTCTTTTCAACACAATATATTGGAAGCTGTCTGTTGAGTGCCGCTGTTACAACCGCCTGACCGGTATCACTTATAAAAAAACTAACTATCAACAACACCGTAAGTACTGCTGTAATAGCACCTAATGACTTCTTTCTCTTTAATGCTCTGAGTGTAGATAATCTCATCTCTCATCCTCCGCAAATAATATTTCACAATATATTTATTCCAATAGTAAAAAAAGAATAACCGCTATCAATGCGGTTATTCTTTTTACTTGCTCTCTTCAGCTTTGTGCAGCCTTTTCAATATAGATCACGCCACGCTCTCCGCCATCAAGGATTCGGATCTTCGCATTGTCGTTATTCCATAAATCATTAGCGCCTACTCCAAAGTTCTCGCCTAAATGGTTTCTCCAATCTTCAAGGCTATCCTTATCGGTGTAGATGATCACACGTTCTACCTTGTCACCTGTATCATCCATTGTAATTGAGATTTCGGAATCTCGTCCTAAGATACTGCGATTATAAGAATAGGATGAGCCGCGCATCTCATCAGCATCCTCTGCCATCTCACCAATAGTGCCCTTCATTTCATTATAACCTTTTCCGATAATACCTACTAAGTCATTAGCCGTAAGATCACCATTTTCATTATTTCGCGCCGAGCAAGCCGCGAGAAAGGCGGATGACGCAATCATAATGCAGAGTAAAAGTAAAAGCTTTTTCTTCATAGTTTGCCTCCTGTAAATGATAAAAAGTATCCATACTCTAGTATGGATACTTTGATTTCAATATTATTTTTTGATTAAACTACTGAAAAATTACAGTTAAAAACTTGAAAATTATTCCGAAGTTTTTTCAATATTTTCAGCACTATCAGGCGATGCTACCTCAATATTCTGAACTTTTATCTCCAATAAAATGTCATTTAATTCCGCACCAAGAATAAGTGAGCTTGCTGTAGTATGAAACCATATAAGCAAAACCATCATTGATGAAAGTGAGCCGTATATGGTTGTAAAGTCTACCCAAACATTTACATAGTAAACAAATATCAACGAAAAAGCAAACCACAGTAATACCGCAAACAATGCACCGGGCATAAAGCTCTTGAACCTTTCGCCGTCTTTTCTCATAATAACGAAATAATAAAGGCTTACTATAAAAAACAAAATAACAGGTCCTGCAGCAAATCTTATGATATTGGCAAGCACCTGTACCCAACCGCTAAGGTTGAACATTGCCTCAATATATCTGTAAATTTCACCGCTGACACTAAAGAAAATAAGCAATCCTATAACCAAGAGCATCATTACTCCACTTATAATAAGGGACATTAACGCACGGGGCAATCCGTGGGCTGTGTCATAATTCTTGGCTTTTCTTACTGCATGATTTAGCGATGTTACCGTATTATAGAGCATATATACGGCAAGAATTGAGCCTCCGTACAGCAGAACAGTCTTATTCATACCGCCGACAAATCCAAGATACTCAAGAATAATATCTATGACTCCATCTGGAAGCAACACACGCAATCGTTCAAAAATGCTGTCAGCCGATATACCGAGCATTCGGATGACCGAACTTAAAAAAATCATCAAAGGAAACATTGTAAAAAGCAAATAATAGGTCACTTCTGCCGCTTCTCTGTTAATGCGATGCTTTGAGTAGCGAGTCACCATATTTTTTGCTATATACCAAACCTTTTTCCCGCTCTTTTCAATCATAAAATAGATCCTTTCGGCATGTGTAAAAATATTGTGCCCACAAGATAACTAAAAATTCTTTCATATTATATCACATATCATTTACTTTGTCCAATAAAATAAAAAGGCAGAGAAAACTCTGCCTTTTTTGATATAATCATATTTTTCCCGAATCTGCGAGTGAGACAAAATCATTATCTGCAATGATAATGTGGTCAAGCACCTTTATATTCAGTGCTGATAATGTTCTGCAAAGAACTTCTGTGGTTTTTATATCTTCGTTAGATGGTAAAGACAGACCACCGGGATGATTATGTGCGACAATTACAGATGTAGCATTGCAACCGAGAGCGGCTGTGGCAATTGCCTGAATACTTATTTCTGCAGTATTCACATTTCCTTCATGCGCTACCTGCGTTGAAATGATCTTATTTTTGTTATCAAGACAAATAACCATAACCGCCTCGGTAGTTCTTCCGATATATCTGGGAAGCAGGTACTCGCCAGCCTCTCTGGACGACGTGATTATCTTGTCCTCTGCCTTCTCGGTCATATAATATCTTGCTAATTGAGGAATCATTTTAAGAAATGCCGCTGAGCGTTCACCGATTCCTTCAACTTTCAAAAGTTCACTTTCAGGTGCATCAAATACCCCTGCCACACTGCCAAAACGATCGATCAATCTATGAGCAATCTCATTTGTATCCATTCTGGGTATAGAATAAAACAAAACCATTTCCAGTATATTATGAGGGCTGAAACTGTCAATCCCCTCTTTTTTGAACCTATCAAAGACCCTTTGTCTGTGCCCATTATGTAAATTCATATCATTCTCCATCAAAAAAAGATATATTTCTTTATAAGAATACTGTATAATAATGATATACCTAATGAAAGGATGTGTCAACTTTTGAGAAAAATCTTTCTCTTTGTTGTATTGATTATTATATTGGCACTTCCTTGCCTTGCGGCAGAACCGGAGATGCGCGGCACTTGGGTAAGCACTGTTTATAATCTCGACTATCCATCAAGCAGTGGCCTTTCTCAAACACAGTTGAAAGCAGAAATTGATAAGATAATAGATTCCACAGCAGAAATGGGTCTTAATACCATTTTTCTTCAGGTACGTCCTACTTGCGATGCGATATATCCATCTGGTATATTCCCGTGGAGCAAATACATCAGCGGTCAACAAGGTGTTGCTCCCGATGGTGAGTTTGATACGCTGGATTATTTTATCAATGCGGCACATTCACAAGGCATTGAGCTTCACGCTTGGATAAATCCCTATCGTGTCACGGTCTCTGCCTTTGAAAGCCTTGAAGAAGGAATGGCATCTTTATCGGACAATAACCCTGCAAAAAATAATCCGCAATGGGTCTTATACGGAAATGATAAAAAGCTTTATCTTGATCCCGCTCTCCCCGAAGTGCAACAGCTTATACTTGATGGCATCGACGAAATAGCACAGAATTATGCCGTTGACGGTATACACCTTGATGACTATTTTTATCCCGACGGAGGTTTTGATGATAGCAAGTCATTCGAAGTATACGGCGGCATTTTTGAGAACATCGATGATTTCCGCCGTGATAATGTAAACAGGATCGTAAAAAAAATACATTCTCTCTGTAAAGAGCATGAACTGACTTTTGGAATTTCCCCCTTTGGAATTTGGGCAAACTACATATACAATGAGCTTGGAAGTCTGACCGCAGGTAATCAGTCCTACTACACCCATTATGCGGATACGCGACTTTGGGTAAAAGAAGGCTGGTTGGATTATATCGCTCCCCAATTATATTGGGCAATAGGAGCTTCTGAGGGTGAGTTTGAACAGCTTTTAATTTGGTGGAGAGATACTGTCTCCGGTACAGGTGTTGACCTTTACATAGGTCTTGCTGCTTACCGTTTAACCGATGCAACACAGGGATCCGAATGGTATAACGGAGACGAAATAATACGACAGCTAAAGATGATGGATATGTATGGTCAAACGGATGGTGTTATCTTTTTCAGACATCAGTCTCTTACGCAATGTGACAATCTATCCGATTATCTTGATAGAAACTACACATATCCTCTCCCCAAAATCGATGATCCTATATTCATACAAAACAGCAGAACAATAGAAGTGCACTCGCCGCAGCATTCGTCCCGTAAGATTTCCGGAGTGAGTTTTAATGTTTCCTGCTCTGCCCCAAACGGAAGCGTGGTACACGCAGTAACGGATGATCGTCATTCACAGCTTATACGAAAAGGATCCGACTACTATGGCGAGCTTCAGTCCGATAGTCGCGGTGGAATACTGTTTATTTGCGACAGAAACGGCTTTTTAAGCATAAAAGCAGTTGGTACGAGTCTTTTATCATCTAAGAAAGAAAACTCGCTAGTGAACATTGATTGGCAAACAATTGACGGTTTTACAATGCTCACATTCTACACTAAGTATCCCGCAGCTGCAAATTGCCATATTGACAACGGATATGTTAACTTAGAAATCGCTCCCGCAAGAGTTGGTCTTGTCTTTGAATGTGACAACATAAGTACAATGATTTGTGAAAAACTAAGCGGATATGTCAAATATGTTTTTGATATGTACACTCCGCCATCAGAATGCTATGTAAAGGAATATGATGATAGAATAGAAGTATATATAAAATAAAACCAAAGCCTTTCTCCTTTGTAGAGAAAAGCTTTAATCAAAACAAAAAACAGAGAGCCTGAGCTCTCTGTTTTTTATATGAGTAGTTATTAATTACTCTTCGATGTCGATAACAACGCCGGAACCAACAGTTCTGCCGCCTTCACGGATAGCGAAACGAAGACCCTTTTCGATAGCGATGGGGGTGATCAGCTCGACCTTCATATCAACGTTATCACCGGGCATGCACATTTCTGTGCCTTCGGGAAGGTTGATAACACCGGTAACGTCGGTAGTTCTGAAGTAGAACTGGGGACGATA
>CAZOSH010000100.1:0-5231 GCA_964582395.1 uncultured Oscillospiraceae bacterium
AAGAAAACGCTATATCCGTAAATCGTAACGGAAGCGTCGGCTATTCCTTTTATCACAAGTATAAAGCACTATACTCTAACGATTGTCGAAAGTTAAAGCTCAAACAATGCCGTAATGAGTTTGTCGCCTTGTTTATTACAAATCAAATCACACAACAGAAAGACAAATACAACTACGGCTACAAAATGGGGACGGGACGACTTAAAAGACAAAGAATAATGCTCCCCATTACCGACGACGGACAGCCCGACTATGCTTTTATGGAACAGTATATCAGAGAGAGAGAGGAAAAACTCAAGCGGAAATATTTTGACTTCGTTGAAAACATTTCCAAAATAGGTGGGGGGGTAGTACCAAGCCTTGAAAATAAGGCGTGGGCGATGTTTAACCTTAAAGACCTATTTGAATATAAGAGAGGTAATCAAAATAATATGAATTCACTTGCAGGCGGAAACGATATGCTCATTTCTGCAAAGAATATCAATAACGGACTTAAAGGCTTTTACGCATCAACTAATAGCAAAAAGGGTACATATAAAGGTAATTGCATAACATTGAACAACGACGGTGATGGAGGCGTTGGTTTAGCATATTATCAGCCATACAAGTTTTTGCTTGATACTCATGTATATGCACTATACCCCAAAGAGAACATCAGCAGTTTTGCTATGCTGTATCTGTCGCAAGCGTTATCGAAACAAAGAGAGTGTTTCAGTCACGGCTATTCAATAAGTCAAGACAGATTAAAGGCAATGAAGATAATGCTCCCCACAACCGACGACGGGCAGCCGGACTATAAGTATATGGAGCAGTACATCAAAGCCGTTATGTTCGGGAAGTACAAAAAATATCTTGAGTATAATAAGTGTACTGCACTCTAACGACCGAAAAAATCATGTGTTCTCGGATATATAACAATGCAAATACAAACGACAAAAAGGACGGAGCGTATGCTCCGTCCTTTTGAGACTGTTTTTATTTCAGCAGTGCGGTATATTCGCTCTTTTTGCCGATAGTGCCAACCACCGACAGGGAAGCGGTATCAAAGTCAAAGATGCGCTGAGCCAATTTCTGCACATCGTCGAGGGTGACCGAGTCAATTCCCTCAATAAGCTCATCTTCGCTGACCTCTCTGCCGTAAACCATTTCGTTTCGAGCAATGACATTCATACGGGATGCGGTGCTTTCCATTCCCATTAGCAGGGTGGTCTTAAGCTGCTCCTTGGTACGGCGCAATTCCTCTTCGGTGACACCTTTTTCCTTGATCTCTTCGAGTATCTCGCGGATAAGTGTAATTGCCTTTTGCTCGCTTTCGGGGCTGAGTCCCACATAAATGCCCAAAATGCCGCCGCCGATATAATTGCCGCAGAAGGAATAGACCGAATAACACAGACCGTGCTCCTCGCGTACCTTTTGGAAAAGTCGTGAGGACATTCCCGCGCCGAGAATATTGTTCAGCGCCTGCATTATAAAACGGTCATCCGAGCCTAAGGGCGTGCCTTCAAAGGCAATGATAAGATGATTCTGTTCGATCTTTTTGCGGCGGAGCACCATTGAGGGATTGTATTTTACATCACCGTCAACAAGCTTATCACCGCCGGTGGGGATGGCTTCTTCCAGCTTTTTACAGATGGTTTCGAGGTCGCTGTCCGACACAGAGCCGCAAAGGGAAATAATGGTGCGGGCTGCGGTGTAATGTCTGTCGCGGTAATCCCGCAATATCTCCGAGGTGATGCCCGAAAGAGTATCCTTTGTGCCCAATACGGGCATTCCTAAGGGGTCGCCTGCATAGATCGCCTGAGCAAGCTGCTCGTTGACCAGATCATCGGGGGTGTCCTCATACATATCTATTTCTTCGCAGATAACACCGCGCTCAAGGTCTACTTCCTTTTTGTCAAAGACCGATTGGGTATACATATCAAGCAGCAGATCCACTGCGGTCTGCAGATGCATATCGGTGGTGCGGGCATAGTAGCAGGTGTGATCCTTACTGGTGAAAGCGTTGACCTGACCACCTATCTCGTCAAAGGCGCAGGCAAGCTGCTGGGCAGAGCGGGTCTTTGTTCCCTTGAAGAGCATATGCTCAATAAAATGAGAAATACCACTCAGCTCTGCAGGCTCGTGGCGGGAGCCGCTTTCTGCCCAAAAGCCTATGGAGCAGGAACGCACGTGAGGAAGTCTTTCGCACAAAACCCGGACACCGTTGTTTAAAGTTATTTTTTCGACCATAGAAACAACTCCTTGGAGTTTATCGTTTGTTTAATGGAAATGCAGATGTCAAAAAAGGCGTCAAGACGAGCAACGCGCACTCGTCGGCGTACTGCTGTACGGTAGAGAGCGGGTTGCGTGGTAAGTCAAAATGACTTGCGTAGCAAGGAAGGAGAAAACTATCAATTATTAAATATAATAGAGAAATAATTATAGTTTTGCGCAGATAAACAAATCGCCAACCGTTAAATAATCCATTTTGACGGTTGGCGTCTTTTTTGACATTCTGGAGCGGGAGGCGGGCCTCCCGCTCGGTATTATTTATTATGTGTAAAAGGACTTTAATTATTCGCCCTTTTCCTCAGCCTGCTTCTCCATCTCGCGGAGAGCCAGCTTGCGGGAAAGATTGATTCTGCCCTTTTCGTCGATCTCGATGACCTTGCACCAGGTCTCGTCACCGATGTTGAGAACGTCTTCTACCTTTTCAACAAACTTGTTTTCAAGATGGTTGATGCGGATAAGACCTTCCTTACCGGGGGACAGCTCGACGAATGCGCCGAAGTTCATAATGCGAACGACCTTGCCCAGATACATATCGCCTACTTCGGGCTCCTTGACGATGGCTTCGATCATCTTCTTAGCCTTTTCACCGTCTGCTGCATTTACTGCTGCGATGCAAACGCTGCCGTCATCTTCGATGTCGATCTTGGTGTTGGTGTCAGCGGTGATCTTCTGAATAACAGCGCCGCCCTTGCCGATGACTTCGCGGATCTTATCGGGATCAATGGTCATACGGATCATCTTGGGAGCATAGGGAGAAACCTCTGCTCTGGGAGCGGGGATAGCCTTCAGCATGACCTCATTAAGGATCTCAAGACGAGCAACGCGGGTCTTTTCAAATGCCTCTTCGATGATTTGATAGGTCAGACCGTCGTTCTTGATATCGACCTGAATAGCGGTGATACCGGTCTCGGAACCTGCTACCTTAAAGTCCATATCGCCGAAGAAGTCTTCGATGCCCTGAATATCGGTAAAGGTGATGTGTCTGTCGCCTTCGGTTACCAGACCGCAGGAAATACCCGCAACGGGGGTCTTGATGGGAACACCTGCGTCCATAAGAGCCAGGGTGCTTCCGCAGACAGAGCCCTGAGAAGTAGAGCCGTTGGAAGAGAGAACTTCACTTACCAGACGGATAGCATAGGGGAACTCTTCGGGGGAAGGAATAACGGGCTCGAGAGCACGCTCTGCCAACGCGCCGTGACCGATCTCACGACGTCCGGGGCTGCGGGAGGGACGAGCTTCACCAACTGAATAGCTGGGGAAGTTGTAGTGGTGGATATATCTCTTTTCGGTTTCTTCAAAGGTGGTGTCAAGCTCCTGAACATCGCGGAGAGTACCGAGAGTACAAATAGTCAGAACCTGAGTCTGTCCGCGGGTGAACAGACCGGAGCCGTGAACGCGGGGAATAACGCCTACTTCGGAAGCGAGAGGACGAACATCGGTCAGACCTCTGCCGTCAACACGCTTGCCCTCGTCGAGGAGCATACGGCGAACAACGAACTTCTGCAGCTTGTACATAGCCTCGCCAACCAGCTCAACATATTCGCTGTCGGCAAAGTGATTCTTAACATCCTCGGTGATTGCATCAATGCGTGCATCGCGGACGGTCTTGTCATCGGTATCAACAGCAGCGCGTACTGCATCGCGTGCGTAAGCCTTGACTGCTTCGAAGAACTCTTCGGGAAGCTGCATGCTGGGATAGCTTGCGGGCTCCTTGTAGTTTTCAGCCTTAAGGTCGCGCATAAAGGAGATGAGCTTCTTGATCTCGACATGTGCTTCCTTGATGGAGCGGAGCATTTCGTCGTCGGGAAGCTGATCAGCGCCTGCTTCGATCATAACGATCTTTTCATCGCTTCCTGCAACGGTCAGCTGCAGAATGGACTTTGCACGCTCATCACTGTTGGGGCAGATGACGGGGTTGCCGTCAACATAACCAACCTGCAGACCTGCGATAGGTCCGTTCCAGGGGATGTCGGAAATGGACAGTGCAATAGATGCGCCCAGCATTGCTGCGATCTCGGGGCTGTCATCGTGGTCAACAGCCAAAACGGTTGCGTTTACGCAAACGTCGTTGCGCATATCGGAGGGGAAGAAGGGACGGATCTGGCGGTCGATGAGACGGGAAACCAGAATTGCCTTCTCGCCGGGTCGGCCTTCACGGCGCATAAAGCTACCGGGGATGCGGCCTACTGCATAAAGACGCTCTTCGTAGTCAACAGAGAGAGGAAAGAAATCAACGCCTTCTCTGGGCTGCTTTGCCATAGTTGCTGTAACGAGTACGGTGGTGTCACCGAAAGAAACGACGCAAGCGCCGTTTGCCAGACCTGCCATCTTGCCGATGTTGACCTTTAAGGCTCTGCCGGCAAGCATTGTCTGATAGATCTTGTGATTGGGGAATGTTGCTTCTCTGATCATTTGTTTTTCCGCCTTTCTTTATTTTTACAATTTGGTTTTGGCGGTATCTTTAAGCACTTGAACAGCGCCGCAATGGCTTGCGATTCTGTTCAACTGCTAAAAGAGCCGCCCCTGCGTTGCCCTGACGGGCAATGAAATATTTCGCTGAAAGCGAAATATGAAATCCACCGATGGTGGATGAAATCCGCATACTGCGGATGAAATATGTCCTGACGGACATATTGTGGTGTCGCACTTGCGACGGGGTTATGCAGATCTTTGTAAAAAGCCTGTATATATCACAGGGGAGGCGCAGGCCTCCCCATAGACATACTTTTTACTTACGAAGACCAAGCTTGGCAACGATTGCACGATAGCGCTCAATGTCGTGCTTCATCAGATAGCCCAGAAGCTTACGACGCTTACCGACCATCTTCAGCAGACCGCGACGGCTATGCTCATCCTTCTTGTGCACCTTAAGATGCTCAGTCAGCTCATTGATACGAGCGGTGAGAATAGCGATCTGTACTTCGGGAGAACCGGTATCGGTGTCGTGAAGCTTGTTTTCG
>CAZOSH010000101.1:0-5187 GCA_964582395.1 uncultured Oscillospiraceae bacterium
TAGGCGAGAGCAACATTCCGTTTATGAAATAAAGCGCACCTGCGGCAACGGGAATTCCTATGGTGTTATAGCAAAATGCCCAAAAAAGATTTTGCTTGATATTGGTAATGGTCAAGCGGCTCAATCTGATTGCGCGGGGCACATCACCCAAGTCACTTTTCATCAATACGATATCTGCCGACTCGATGGCAATATCGCTTCCGCCGCCGATGGCACAGCCGATATCTGCCTGAGCAAGAGCGGGCGCGTCATTGATGCCGTCGCCAACCATCATAACGGTGTTGCCCTCATCCTGAAGTCTTTTTATAACTCCCGCCTTTTCCTCGGGAAGCACCTCAGCAATGACCTCATCTATGCCCGCCTGCTTTGCTATATACTGCGCTGCCAAGCGGTTATCACCGGTGAGCATCACCGTCTTGACACCCATAGCACGAAGGCGCTCGATTGCCCCTTTGCTTGTTTCTTTAAGCTTGTCCGCTATGCCCAAAAGTCCGCAAAGCGCGCCGTTTTTGGAAACATAAATTACCGAGCAGCCGTAGGATGCAAGTCTTTCTCCCTCGCCCGTCAGCGGGGATACATCTATTTCCTCTTTTTCCATCAAGCGAAGATTGCCCGCGCAAAGTCTTTCACCCGATTGCAGGTCTGCCACGATGCCCATTCCCGAAATGTTTTCAAACCTGTCAACACTTTCGGTTATTTCGATGCCCTGTGCCTTTGCATATTCCACTACTGCGTGTGCAAGGGGATGATCGGAAACATTTTCCGCGATTGCGGCAAGCCTTATAAGCTCAGCGCGATCCATTCCTACAGTCAAAACCTCATTAACGGTGGGTTTTCCCTCGGTCAGTGTGCCCGTCTTATCAAAAACGGCGACCTGTGTTTTGTGGGTATGCTCCAACGCCTCGCCGCTGCGAATAAGTATGCCGTTGGATGCGCCCAAGCCGGTACCCACCATAATGGCGGTAGGTGTGGCAAGTCCCAAAGCGCAGGGACAAGCTATGACCAGCACCGAAGTGAATATTTTAAGACAAAACGCAATATCCTTGCCGAGTATCGCCCACACTATTGCAGAAATAACGGCAATCGCGATGACTGCGGGAACAAAGACCCCCGCCACCTTGTCGGCAATTTTGGCGATCGGGGCCTTTTTGCCCTGCGCCTCTTCAACAAACTTTATGATCTTTGAAAGGGTGGTATCTTCACCTACGCGTGTTATCTTGACATAAAGTGCGCCGCTCAGGTTTATGCTTCCACCTACCACTTCACTGCCTGCAGTCTTAAGTACGGGCATACTCTCACCGGTAAGCATGGACTCATCCACGCCGCTTTCGCCCGATTGCACCACACCATCCATGGGCACTCTTGCGCCCGGCTTGATAAGTACGGTATCTCCCACCTTTAATGTGTCGGCGGGCACTTCCCGCTGTACTCCGTCAGCGCCCACAAACACGGCGGTCTCGGGGGTCAGTTCCATCAGCTTTTTGATGGCGCCCTTGGTCTTTTTCTTGCTATTTGCCTCTAAATGCTTGCCCAGCATAATAAGGGTCAGCACCACCGCAGCCGATTCATAATAAAGCTGATGCACAAGAGAATGATTATCGGTGATAAGATATGTCATAACCAGGCTGTAAATAAATGAAGCGCTGCAGCCTATTGCCACAAGGGAATCCATATTGGGGTTTAAATGAAACAGCGAATGAAATCCACCGATAAAATACTTTTTGCCGATGATAAGCACCGCAAGAGACAAAAGCATCTGTGTTATGGCAAAGTTTACGGGGTAAAAGTCAGGGTGAATAAGCTTGGGCAAGGGCAAGTTATCTATCAGCATATGCCCCATTGAGATATAGAGCAGAATTGCCGAAAGCACCGCCGCGGCGATTATGGGAGCGGCACTGCCGTCGGATTTTTCCTTTGGCTCTTTTTCCGCTTTTTTCTCTACCTTTTGAGGTTCATCGGGTCTTATGCCAAAGCCCGCCTTTTCCACCGCTGCACATATCCTCTCGGGAGCGACCTTGCTCTCGTCATAGGTTATGGTCATTTTATTGGTTATAAGGTTGACCTGACTGGTTTCAACACCGTCGATCTTGCGGGTAACACGCTCAACAGCGGCACTGCAGGCGGCGCAGGACATACCTTCTATAATATATATTTCTGTACGCATTACTTTCTCCCTTTTAATGATCGTTGGTTATATTTCCGTCACCCGAAATAGGAATCGACTCTCCCATATAGGTAGGCTCAGGCTTAACTATACAATAGAAAAAGTCCTTTACCCTCGCCAAGATCTCGCGGATATCACGGGGAAGCTGTCCCGCATAAGCGCGAAGGTCTGCTTCCACCCCGTAAGCATCAAGTCCCATTGCTCGGGCATCATAAACCGCGCGGTAAAGATGATAGCCCTGAGTGACTATCAGCACCTTTTCAGCGTCGAATATCTCCTTAGCGCGGTACATACTCTCATAGGTGGAAAGTCCCGCGTGATCCATAAAGATATTTTTTGAGTCAATGCCCGCATCCATGGCAAAGTTTTTCATTACATTGACCTCGTCATAGTCGATCTTGCTGTTGTCGCCGCTCATCAGCAGCTTGGGCGCCGCGCCCTTTTCATAAAGGGAAATACCCGTCAGCAATCTATCCTGAAGCATTGGACTTGGAGTTTTTCCCACAACACCACATCCCAGCACAAGAATGCAATCATAATCGGTATCGGTCTCACTTGGCTCAAGTATATAAGGCATAGCCAAATGTCTCACTATACCGTTTATTATAAGGATTGCAAAAAGGACAAAAAACGCGGCAACCGCCGTGATCTTGCCCAGTCTTTTGAGAAACCTCAACGATCTCACCTTTTCCCAAATTAAAGTCCTCTAACTATGTATTATACTCCTATTTTGTTTTTTAGCAATATCTGTTATTTTACAAAAGTGCTACCGCTTGGCTCAACACCTGACCTATACTGTCTCGGAAAAGCAGATCGGCGCGGCTGTCCACAACAGTTGCTCCCTTGTTGATGACTATCAGGTTTTTGCCCTTGAAATAGCTGATAAAGCCCGCCGCGGGATATACCGCCAAGGAAGTTCCGCCGATGATAAGAGTATCCGCATTAGCTATCGCCCCGATAGCCTTTGATATGGTATTATCGTTCAGCATCTCACCGTAAAGCACCACATCCGGCTTTATGGGAGCGGTGCACTTTTCACAGCATGGAATGCCCTGTGTTTTTTCCAAATATTCTTTGGTGTATTTTTTGCCGCAGCCGGGGCAGGTGTATTTTTCTGTAGTGCCGTGCAATTCCAGTACATTTTTGCTTCCCGCAAGCTGATGCAGATTGTCTATATTCTGAGTGATGACCGCAGTCAGCTTGCCCATTTCTTCAAGCTTTGCCAAAGCAAGATGGGCTCCGTTAGGCTTAGGCTTTCCCACAAAGAAGTCACGGTAAAACTCATAAAACTCCGCTGTTTTCTCAAAGAAAAAATCGTGGCTGAGAATCTCCTCGGGAGGATAGCCGTATTTTGAAATTGAATTGTATATTCCGTCCTCACTGCGATAGTCCCTCAATCCGCTTTCGGTGGAAACCCCCGCGCCGCCAAAGAAAACTATTTTTTCGCTCTTACGCAGTATATCCGCAAGCCTTTCAAGCATTATTCTGTCCATAACATCACCTTGCATTGATCTCTTTCATATTCCCGTTAAAAGTCTGAAGTTCGATTCCTGTAAAAAAGTCAGTGGCAAATATGCGATTTATATAAGATACTTTTTCCATCAATGTCAATGCCCTGTTTTCTATTTCCTTCATATAGATTTTATCGGCATTTTCCGAATAAACAATATTATCAAGTGATGTGAAATATACTTTATCGGTCATAAAAACATCATATGCACGTGAATAAAGTATGCTCTCTTGCTCATCAAATACACTGTGTCCGTAAAACAGATTTGAATAATACCTGATTCCCAGCAGCGACATAATTGTAGGGTAAATATCCGCTGTACAGGTAAACTTGTCTACCTTTATTGTTTCCTGTATCTGCGAACCTATCTTTATCATCATAGGAACACGGTACAGTTCCGGAACATCGGCAGTCTTGTCGGTCTGAGGATATATATCCTTCACATAATTGGACAGAGCCTGATAATAGACATTATGGTCTCCGAAAACAACTATGAGGGTATTATCAATAAGTCCCGTTTCCTCCAGATGATCCATCATAACACCGATCGCGGCATCAAACTCCATTGCCGCGGCGGCGTAATATCTGAAGGCATTGGCATTTTCCGCTTCTGCCGTATTGCCTGTCTGCAAAGGCAATAATCCATAACTGTCCAACTTATCGTAATATTGCCTGAGATTTTCACGGTATGCATACTGTCCGTGCATAGTTATCGTTGTTATATATGTGTTGAATCGGCGGTCTGTGGGGAACATATCTTCTTTGCAAGCCTGTATCATTTCAGAGTCAAGATTTCGTTCTCCTAACTCAATATAATTTGTCATATACTCGCTTGTCATATGCTCGCTTGAAACAAACTTTTTAAATCCCACCGAGGTCGGCAGATATTCGTCACGGTTGTAAAAGGTGGTAGTTCCGTTATGAAAAGAAATACTCTCAACTCCGTACAGATTTTTCATAACATTGGGTACTGAGTATGCAATATTGTTCTCGGGATAGTCATAATTGAGATAATAATCCATGGGATAGTTTCCTATCAAAGAAAGGTTTTCGGAAATATCGGTCTTTTCCCTTGAATGAAAATCAGTCATTACGACCGAACTGTCATAAAAGTCATAAAGATTGGGATACAGTTCACGCAAAACCGTCTCATCAGCCTTGTGCCCATTGGGATAGATAAGCTCATCGTTTACAAAAGAAAACCATTCAAAGCTTTCAGCAAGAACGGTCACAACATTATACCCCTCAGCAGCGCCGAAATAAGGAACATCGTCGCTTGAGATCTCTGAATATATAAAATCTCTTATCTCATCTTTGCTGCCTACTTCCACATCGTCAAAAGCACCCTGATACATCTCGGCAATAAAGTTCCCGATAATTCCGCGATCTGCATAACCGCCTTCCGCTTTTTGATATATCTTATCCTTCAGATCTCCGCTTGCTTTGGCAACAGTTCCGCAAACAAGAATTCCGTGGCATATCAAAACGGCCGCAAAAACTGCGGCAGCAGTCC
>CAZOSH010000102.1:0-5134 GCA_964582395.1 uncultured Oscillospiraceae bacterium
GGCAGGCGTAACCTTGAACTCCTGTAAAGTATTAAACTGTTTACAGCTTGGGCATTTTCCGTACCATGTTGATGTGGTGTATCCACACTCGGAACACACGTACTCTGTTTTGTTTTTTACTGCCATAATTATCGTTCCTTTATATAATCTATATACCCTTTAGTAATTGAAATTGCAATATGAGTTTGATATTCGTCAGATTTTAGTTTCTGTTCTTCTTCAGGATTGGACAAAAAGCCGCATTCTATGGTGACAGCAGGTGAAGTTATATTCTTCATCAAATAAACGCTGTCAGGGCTTTGTTTTGCCTTTCTGGTGTTACTACTATCCAAATAATCTATCATGCTGTTTTGAAGCGCTTCTGCTAAAAGAGGAGAGCTTTCATTAACCGGAGAATAAAAGACCTGCGCTCCAAAATACTTGCTCTGCTCAAATTTATTTAGATGAATACTTAAAAAATCACAATCGGCATTTAGTTCTGCAAAGTCAAGTCTCGCTCTTAAATCGGCATTTTTATTTTCCCTCGTTGTATTTTCGGGATCGTAATTCAGAGATTGTCCGTCACATCTTGTAAGTATCGCTGTGACACCGAGAAAAGTCATAATATTCCGAGTCTTTTCAGTAATACTCAGGTTTATAGGAGCTTCCTCTGTTCCATTAAGTGAAACTGCTCCACCGTCAGCACCGCCATGTCCTGCATCAAGAATAACAGAAGGTTGACAAACCGACACAAGAGAGACACACTTCTCAAGCGGTCGGCTATTATATGCTATTAATACTATTATAACTGCCGTAAGCAATATTGTCAAAGATGAAACTAATATAATACTTTTAATTCTAATTGACTTGCTCATTACCGTCTGCCTCCTACAGCAGATTTGATAATCGAGCCAAGCACAGAAGCAACAGTAATTACGATAAAAACAGGTGTAAACATCATTAAGGAACTCGGTTCTTTAAATACTAACATACCAATTGACCATAAAACTGTACACCAGATTAAAATATTAAGTCCAATCCAAATACTAAGTCTATCATTTCCACATATTAAAAACATAGATAAAATGCAGCCCATAAAAACCGAAATATAGGAAATCAGCTTAACATATTCATCAGAGATAACTTCTCCTCTAACCAATGCTGCACCGATCATTTGAAGTAAAATAAACAGAACAAGACCTATGCTCAATCCGACAATTATTCCATAAAGGCTTATTTTCCTATTTTTATTGTCCATAGTAAAACGCTCCTCATATTATCTTAAAAGATAATATGAGGAGCGTTATTTTTTTATGAATTATTCAGCGTCACTCTTCTTACCGAAAAGCTTTTTCTTTTTAGGCTGCTCAGTTGCAACAGGCTCACCATCGACAACAACGCTTTCTTCATTCTTGGTTTCTTCTGCAGGAGTCTCAGTCTCGACAACTTCCTGTTCGGGAGATGTACGTGTCTGAATAGCCCACTTCTTAACAGTAAGCTTTGTGCGTGCTGCACCTGTTTCAAAAGTAACAGTATCATCCTTTACAGAAAGAACACGACCAATAAAACCACCGATAGTTACGATCTCGTCACCGGGCTGAATGCTGTTTCTAAGTTCTCTCTCCTGCTTTTCTCTCTTTTTCTGAGGTCTGATGATCAGAAAATAGAAAACAAGAACCATCACTACGAGCCAAATAATCATTGTATAATCGCCCATAATTAATATTCCTCCAATTCATTTATTAAAATGTATTATAAATAACAAAAAACAAAAAAGCAAGATATATTTATATTCGAGTGCCCAATTTTACCGAATGTTCATTTCTGAACTCCTCAAATTTGCCCTCATCTATCGCAAGTCTTATATCCGCCATAAGCTTATTGTAAAAGTAAAGATTATGCATAACAGCAAATCTCATTCCCAACATCTCTCCCGCCTTAAGCAGATGACGCACATATGCTCTTGAATATTTTCTGCATACGGGACAATCGCATTCGAGGTCGATAGGAGTGGGATCATTGCGGTACTTATTGTTATTTAGATTGATTATTCCCTGAGAGGTGCAAAGATGACCGTGTCTGGCATTTCTTGCCGGAAGTACACAATCAAAGAAATCTATGCCACGTGCAACCGCCTCTATAATATTTGTTGGTGTTCCTACACCCATAAGATATCTTGGCTTATCTATCGGCATATGGGGTTCAACAGCTTCGATTATTTCATACATTTCTTCCGCCGTTTCGCCCACCGCAAGACCGCCGATAGCATAACCCGCAAGGTCAAGTTTGGCTATTTCTTTCATATGTTCCACACGGAGATCTTTATATGTTCCGCCTTGATTGATTCCCCAAAGAACCTGCCCGGGATTAACAGTATCTTCACGCTGTTTGAGTTCATTAAGCCTATTGTTACATCTTATAAGCCAACGGACCGTTCTGTCACAAGATTTCTTAACGTAATCACGCGGAGAAGGATTCTCAATACACTCGTCAAACGCCATTGCAATATCAGAACCTAATGACCATTGAATATGCATACTCTCTTCAGGTCCCATAAAAATACGATGTCCGTCGGTGTGAGCATTGAACTCAACACCCTCCTCTTTAATTTTACGGAGCTTTGCAAGAGAAAAAACTTGAAATCCGCCACTATCTGTAAGAATTGGCTTATCCCATTTCATAAACTCATGAAGTCCGCCAATTTCTTTGATAACATCATCACCGGGTCTTACATGAAGATGATATGTATTGGAAAGTTCTACTTGACAACCAATATTATCAAGATCATCTGCCGACAGCGCACCTTTAATTGCAGCTTGAGTACCCACGTTCATAAAAACAGGAGTCTGAACAGAGCCGTGCGTGGTATGATATAGTCCTCTTCTGGCTTTTCCGTCAGTTTTCAATAATTCAAACATCACTATTCTCAGAAAGCAAACAGCTTTCTGCCTCCGCTACAGGTAATGCCTGTACATCACCAAGTTTCTTCTGTATCTGTCTGGTTCTTACTCCAACCAATTTATCAAGCTCATTATTTGCCTGGTTGATTCTGTCTTGTGCTTTTTCTAAAACTGCTGCAAAAGTATCAAACTCCCCTTTCACAGCGCTAAGCACCTTCCATACCTCATTAGAACGCTTTTGTATTGCTAAAGTCTTGAATCCCATTTGAATGCTGTTTAGCAGCGCTCCCATAGTTGTGGGACCTGTAATACAAATGCGATAGTCGTTCTGCAATTCTTCTACCATACCTGCGCGGACAAGTTCTGCATAAAGACCTTCCACTGGCAAAAACATAATTGCAAAATCAGTTGTTTCAGGAGGGCTTACATATTTTGTTTGAATATCTTTCGCAAAGCCTTTTACTCGCGTTTTAAGCTGTTTTAAGGCGCTTTCCACCATAACAGCATCTGAAGTGTCATAAGCATCCAAAAGTTGCTGATATGCGTCTACAGGGAACTTTGCATCAACAGGAAGCCACACCGATGCGCCATCATCTCCAGGCAGTTTAATAGCAAACTCTACAAGATCGCGGCTTCCCTTTTTAGTCATCACATTTTTTTCATACTGTTCAGGCGACAGTATCTGCTCTAATATCGCACCAAGCTGATATTCTCCCAAAACACCGCGTGTTTTCACGTTAGAAAGTACCCTTTTAAGATCTCCTACTCCATTTGCAAGAGTCTGCATTTCACCAAGACCCTTATATACTTGCTCAAGTCTGTCACTAACGATCTTAAATGAATCATTTAGCTTTTTGTCAAGTGTATCCTGAAGTTTTTCATCAACAGTCTTTCTGATTGAATCAAGCTGAATTGTGTTACTTTGCTGCATTTTGGATATGCTGTCGTTCATTGTCTGACGCATATTCTCAAGTTTCTGCTCGGTCTGCATGGTATCTTTATGAAGCTGATCTCTCACCATATCCAATCGGATATTTACAGACTCTCCAAGCTTATCCTGTGCAGCAGATAGATTACGGATCTCTCTCTTAAGCATCTCATTTTCATCAGATGCCTTTCTTTTTGATAAAAAAGACATTATCATCATTACCAGACATACAATGGCAACAATCAAAATTATGCACAAAAGAATTACATCAAGCATTTTAACAACTCCTTTAAAGAATAATCATTGCATCTCCAAAGCTGAAAAATCTGTATTTTTCAGAAACAGCTGTTCTATATGCATCTAGGACCCTTTCTCTTCCAGCAAGAGCCGAGACAAGCATCACCAAAGTACTTTCAGGTAAATGGAAGTTTGTAATCAAAGCATCAAGACATTTAAACTCATATCCGGGATAAATAAAAATGTTTGTATCGCCCGAACATTCTGATAATCTTCCCATCTCATCACAGGCAGATTCAATGGTCCTGCAGGATGTCGTGCCGCATGCGATGACTCTTCCGCCGTTCTCCTTTGCTCTGTTTATCTTATCTGCTGCTTCTTTTGGAACTTTGTAGAACTCACTGTGCATCACATGATCTGTAATGTTATCAGCCTTTACAGGTCTGAACGTGCCAAGTCCCACGTGCAATGTTATTTTTGCAATCTCTACTCCCATATCCTCAAGCTTTTTCAGCAGCTCAGGAGTAAAATGCAAGCCCGCAGTAGGTGCGGCGGCAGAACCGTTCTCTCTTGCAAATACAGTTTGATATCTTTCTTTGTCCTCTAGCCTCTCCTTTATATAGTGCGGCAACGGCATAGTACCAAGTTTTTCAAGGATCTCAAGAAAAATTCCATTATACTCAAACTCTATGATACGATTTCCGTCGGACAACACCTCTGTAACAGTACCTTTAAGCATACCCTGACAATCTATCTCAGCGCCTTCACGCAGTTTCTTTCCCGGATAAACTATACACTCCCATCTATCATCGCCGCGATCTTTAAGCAATAGGATCTCGACGGGCGCAGTTCCGCCCTTTCGTGATGCGTATAAGCGCGCAGGAAGAACTCGTGTTTCATTTATAACAAGACAATCGCCTTTCTTAAAATAATCACATATGTCATAAAAATGGCGGTGCTCGACACCGCTTTTCTTGCGATCGAGCACCATAAGTCTTGAATGATCTCTATTTTCAATTGGAGTTTGAGCTATGAGTTCCTCAGGAAGCTCATAGAAAAAATCTGACTTCTTCATAATCACTTACCCAAG
>CAZOSH010000103.1:0-5124 GCA_964582395.1 uncultured Oscillospiraceae bacterium
AGAAACGGATATTATATCATATCGTATTGGCGATATATCATTGAATATCACAACAAAAAACCGCCCATTGAGCGGTTTTTATCCTTTAAATATCTTACTTTTTCAATACGCGTACAAGATGGCAGAAAGCATATTCCTTAAAGTCCAACTTGTCATATATCGAGCCTTCGGTTTGGCTGTCGGGAGCAAGCTCAATGCGGAATTGCTTTACAGTGTCGGGACAATTAGCTTCCAAAAAACTGAAAAACTCCATTGCAAGCCCTTTGTTTCTGTGCTCGGGCAGCACATAAAGCTCCTCAATGCGCCAGATGTTTCCACCCTCTTTTTGTGAATATGTCTTTGAAACAAGCGCATAGCCTACAGTTTCACCCTCGGTGATGATCACAAAAGCCGAAAGATAACGGCTGCCGCGCATCATTTCTTTGTATGTATCAATGATGTGCTTTTCGGGAACTGTCAGCTCCGTCTCTTCATAAAAGGCGCGAACCAATTGCATATAAACGGGCTTATCCGAGCGTTGGATCTTTCGAATCATTTATATCATCCTTTCAGACAGATTGCACGTCGCGAAGTACGCGGAGAACATTCTTGTAACAGATCTTTTCAAGCTGTGACTCGGTAAAATGCTTTCCAAGTGAATCTACAAGGCGAGGCATTCCCGTCCAGTCCTTAAACTCAACCTGATTGCTTATACCGTCAAAGTCTGAACCCAAGCCTAAGGCGTCAATACCCGCAATATTGGTGATGTGGATGGCGTGACGGACCATATCCTCAATGTATGCAACACGGACTTCCGGCTCAGGATCTTGGATCTTAAGGAATCTGTCGCAGTAGTTA
This sequence comes from uncultured Oscillospiraceae bacterium, assembly GCA_964582395.1. GTDB lineage: Bacteria > Bacillota > Clostridia > Oscillospirales > Butyricicoccaceae > RGIG3513. The sequence continues at coordinate 838 of CAZOSH010000103.1, forward strand.
AGACCTGTGACACCGCCTTTTTCGCCTAATATCTTCAGCATTTCATCGGTGAGATTTCTCGGATGATTTGCAAGAGCGCGGGCATTTGAGTGGGTAGCAATAAAAGGTTTCTTAGAGTGACGGGCTACATCATAGAAGCCTCCGTCGCTCAGGTGTGAAACATCTATTGCAATTCCCAGCTGATTGCATTTTTCAACCACGTCAAAGCCAAAGGGCTTGAGTCCCTTTGCCATAAGCTCGGGGTCACGGGAGTTGGGGTATGCAAGCTGATTCTCAAAGTTCCATGTAAGACCTGTGCATCTTACGCCATCGGCATAGAATCTGTCAAGTCTGTCAAGGCTCTGTATAACAAAGGCTTCCTCCAAAGAAAGAACGGCACTGACCAGACCTTTTTCGTGATTTGCCAGTATTTCGTCGGGAGTTCTGGCTTGGGCAACTATATCGGAGTTTTCGGCCATTTCACGGCGGAACTTGTCAAGCAATTTGTTATATTGGTCAAGCAGGGGAGTTCCGTTGGGGCTTTCCCGTTCCATTATTCCCTTGGGTATGTACAGCGCATAGAATTGCGCCATTCCGTTGCCTTTTTTCACCTTTTCCAAAGTAGCGCAAAGATCACTGTCGCGAAGCGGTTTGTTGATACCGCGCACCATAGTGTCACAATGCATATCAATACAAAACATATTAAGCCTCCCTTTGAGATATAAGCCGAGGAGAAAGCTCCTCGGCTCGATGATGTTATTTTACGTACTGCTTGAGTTCTTCGACCTTGTCAAGACGCTCCCAGGGCAGGTCAAGGTCAGGTCTGCCGAAGTGACCGTATGCAGCGGTCTGACGGTAGATAGGCGCGCGAAGACCGAGGTTTTCTATCATTGCAGCGGGACGGAAATCAAAGTGACGGGAAGCAATTGCGGAAAGCTCCTCGGCAGAGAATTTAGATGTGCCGAAGGCTTCAACCGAAACGGATACGGGACGAGCTACCCCTATAGCATATGCAAGCTGAATTTCACAGCTCTTGCACAGACCTGCGGCAACAAGGTTTTTTGCGGCATATCTTGCCATATAGGCCGCGCTGCGGTCAACCTTGGTGGGGTCTTTACCGGAGAATGCGCCGCCGCCGTGACGGGCAAATCCGCCATAGGTGTCGACGATTATCTTTCTGCCTGTAAGACCGCTGTCACCCTGAGGTCCGCCAACAACAAAACGGCCTGTGGGGTTGATGTGAAAGACAGTATCCTTTGTGACAAGTCTCTTGGGCAGAGAGGGAAGGATGACCTCTTCAATAATAGAATCGTGTAGATCCTTCATATCAATATCGGGGGTGTGTTGGGTGGAAACAACAACGGTGTCAATGCGCTCGGGAGCGCCGTCTTCACCGTAAAGAACACTGACTTGGCTCTTTCCGTCGGGAAGAACGAAGGGGAGAGTCTTGTTCTTTCTTACCTCTGCAAGCTTGCGGGTAATATTGTGTGCATATGTAATGGGAGCGGGCATAAGCTCCAAAGTTTCATCGTTTGCAAAGCCGAACATCATTCCCTGATCGCCCGCACCGATAAGGTCAAAGGCATCGCTGGCGCCCTTACGGTTTTCAAGAGCATTGTTAACACCCATAGCAATGTCAGGACTCTGTGCATCGATACTGGAAAGCACTGCGCAGGTCTTGTAGTCAAAGCCGGAATGTGCTCCATCGTAGCCGATGTCACGGATAACATTGCGAACTGTTGCGGGAATGTCAACATAGCAATCGGTGGTTATTTCACCAAATACCATAACCATACCTGTAGTAGCGCAGGTCTCACATGCTACGTGAGCATTTTTGTCTTCTGCCAAAATTGCGTCAAGAATGCCGTCAGAAACCTGATCGCATAATTTGTCGGGATGTCCTTCGGTGACGCTTTCCGAAGTAAAAAGTTTTCTCTGTGCCATAATCTTTGCACCTTTCTGTTATATTTAACAAAAGAAAAGACTCCTGTTCAAAGGAGCCTTGAAATTACAAAACACTCCTTATCGTTGTTAGCGGAGCCACCTTGACTGCCTGTCAGGTTGGCGTGAGGTCATTGAGCTAACCCTCTACCTCAACTCTGGATAACGAAGCCTATTCAATTATCATAGATAATATACCACTTTTTATATAAAAAAGCAATAGGAAAATATTTTTCTAAAATGTTGCCTAAGCAACATACTTTTTATACATTATGTGGTATAGTACTAACACTAAAACACAATATATGGAGGTTTAAAACTGTGACAGACGTTAAAGTGATCGGCGGAGAAATGACTCAGACCGAAATTGATGCTTATGTAGCCCATGTTAGAGAAAAAGACCCTACCAAGGTTTTAAAATATCTTAACATCAAAATTGATGGTGAGTTTGTTGACCTTGAGTATGAGTTCTTGCCCACAAAGTTTCAGCGTATACGTCGCATAACCGGTTATCTGGTTGGTGATATGAGCCGTTGGAACAATGCAAAAACGGCAGAAGAGCGCGACAGAGTAAAACACGGCATATAAGCTAAAACGGAGCAATCTTGCTCCGTTTTTTGTTGCTTTTTAGCAAAGTAATGATAGAATATATACATAAGGCAGACATAACTCTTTATATGAGGAGGAACATTATGAGACTTATATTCAAGCAACGCTTTTTTTCGTGGTTTGACAGCTATGATGTTTATAACGAGAGCGGAGAGACTGTATTTAATGTCAGGGGCGAGCTTTCTTGGGGACATCTTTTGCGTATATACGATTCCTGCGGCAATGAGCTCGGCTCGGTAAAAGAAAGGGTGTTGACCTTTTTGCCGAAGTTTGAGATCTATATGGGCAGAAATTATGTGGGATGCATCAAGAAGGACTTTACCTTCTTCAGACCGAGCTTCAATATTGATTTTAACGGCTGGCAGGTGGAGGGAAACTTCCTTGAATGGGATTATAACATTGTAGACAGTTTTGGCAGAAACATTGCAACTGTTTCGAAACAGCTTTTTAACTGGACCGATACATATATAATCGATGTAAATGACCCTGAAGATGCTCTTTGCGCACTGATGATGGTTATAGCAATTGATGCGGAAAAGTGTTCGAGAGAAGATTAATGTAATAACATAAAAAGCAGGCAGTTCGAATATGAACTGCCTGCTTTTTGCGGATGTGGATAGAAAGGAGAAATATATGAAGAAATTATCTGTTCTTACCGACAAAGAAAAGTGCAATCGTACCGGGACCCGAATGAGCACCGATGACGGTACCGACATCAGCTATGATATCCACTTTGACGCCGTAGCGTGTGCTGAGCATCTCTTCGAGGGTCTTGACATCATTCATACAATCACCGTGAGATATATAGATGGTGCCGCCGTTGGTATTCTGTGCAAGCTCACCAAACTTATCGGCGATAGCGGAAAGTGCGGCTTTTCTGCCACGAACCTTAGAAACGCTGACCAATTTACCCTCGTCATCTACATGCAAAACGGGTTTGATTCCCAGCAGGCCTCCCACAAAGGCGAGGGCGGGGCTTATCCTTCCGCCGCGCTTGAGATAAACAAGGTCATCAACAGAAAACCAATGGCATATGCTGAGACGAGTGTTTTCAACATATTCGGCTACCTCTTCTATTGTGGCGCCGCTGTTTTTCTTTTCTACAGCAAAATATACAAGCAGTCCCTGACCTGCAGAGGCGCAAAGGGTGTCTACTGTCAAGATCTTACGATCGGGGTATTTTTCAAGCAACTCGTCAGCAGCTATTTTGGCTAAATTGTATGTAGTGGAGAGGCCGGAGGAAAAACCGAGATAAAGAATGTCCTTTCCCTGTTTTAATATCTCTTCAAAAGCGGCAGAGAAAGCCTGAGGATTGATTGCGGCAGTCTTTGCAATTCCTCCTGCCCTCATTCTGTTATAAAACTCGGTAATATCCATCTCATCATTGGAGTATTCCTTGTCCTCGCCGTCAAAACGAAAGCTGAGGCTCATATACTGTACGCCCCATTTTTCAAGAGTGGCAGGCTTAATATCACACGCAGAATCTGTAAAAATAATGTAATTGCTCATGAAAATGCTCTCCTTTTCTCTATATGCATATAATTATTAATCGATATCGTCAGGGATACCGTTTTTGCTCAAAAATCTGAGATTTACGGCGATGGATTCCAATCCGTCATAAAATATAGCGCGCTGTTCTATGTCAAGATCTTTGCCGGCATATTGTACCGCAGAGACTGCCCGTCGGTAGACTTGTTCGGCGGCTTTTTTTCCCGCTTCGGTAAGCTTATAATTGCCACGGTAAAGGCTTTGCCCGTT